>NZ_AQOK01000029.1:0-3515 GCF_000364645.1 Xanthomonas sp. SHU 308
TGGCCGCGGCTGCGGCCACACCGGCAGCCCCAGCGCCGCGGCCAGGCCGTCCACGTCCTGCGGGCGGAAGCGCGCCACCAGGATGGTGCGGAAGGTCGGCGCGCCGCTCGGCGAGGTGCCCTGGTCCTGGCGGTAGTCGAAGGTGTCGACCAGATTCTTGGCGTTGCGCAGCGCCTGGGTCACCCCGGGCCGCGACATCACCCCCTTGTCGCCGGAGATCTTGCCCAGCACCACGCCGAGCGCGCGGGACAGGGCACCGTTGCGGTCGGCCTCGCTCTGGCTGTTGACCGGCACTTCGGCGTCGTAGGGGCCGGTGGCGCCGGCCACGTCGCCCTCGGTGCGCAGCTCGGCCTGGGCCAGGGCGGTCGCGGCGGGCAGGCACAGCGCGAAAGACAGGAGGAAGGCAAGGCTGCGGCGCATGAAGGGTCCAGTACTCGGCGTATCCGGGGCGAATTGTTGCCCGAATGCGGGCCTAGCGCCAATGCGGCCTGTTAAAATCGCCGCCTTTCCGCCGACCCCGCCGCCCGTGACCACTTCCCAGCCCCCCGCCGCCGCCCCGTTGACCTACCGCGACGCCGGCGTCGACATCGATGCCGGCAACGCCGTCGTCGAACGCATCAAGCCCCTGGTCAAGCGCAGTTTCCGCCCCGAAGTGATGGGCGGGCTGGGCGGCTTCGGCGCGCTGTTCGACCTGTCCGGCAAGTACCGCGAGCCGGTCCTGGTGTCCGGCACCGACGGCGTCGGCACCAAGCTGAAGCTGGCGCAGCAGCTCGGCCGCCACGACACCATCGGCATCGACCTGGTCGGCATGTGCGTCAACGACGTGCTGGTGCAGGGCGCCGAGCCGCTGTTCTTCCTGGACTACTTCGCCACCGGCAAGCTCGACGTGGAGACCACCGTGGCGGTGGTCGGCGGCATCGCCCGCGGCTGCGAACTGGCCGGCTGCGCGCTGATCGGCGGCGAGACCGCGGAAATGCCCGACATGTACCCGCCGGGCGAATACGACCTGGCCGGCTTCACCGTCGGCGCGGTGGAGAAGTCGCAGTTGCTCGACGGCGCCCGGGTGCGCCAGGGCGACGTGCTGATCGGCATCGCCTCCTCCGGCCCGCATTCCAACGGCTACTCGCTGATCCGCCGCATCTACGACCGCGCCGGGCGCCCGGACGCGCTGCAGGTCGGCGGCGTGGCCCTGGCCGACGCGCTGATGGCGCCGACCGCGCTGTACGTCAAGCCGATCCTGTCGCTGCTGCGCGAACAGGGCGAAGCCATCCACGCCATGGCGCACATCACCGGCGGCGGCCTGACCGAGAACATCATCCGCGTCATCCCCGACGGCCTGGGCCTGGACATCCGCGCCAGTGCCTGGACCCTGCCGCCGGTGTTCGAGTGGCTGCAGCGCGAAGGCGCGGTGGCCGACAGCGAGATGTGGCGCACCTTCAACTGCGGCATCGGCTTCGTGCTGGTCGCCGCGCCGGAGCAGGTGGCCGCGCTGGAGCGCAGCCTGGACACCCTGGGCCTGGCGCACTGGCAGATCGGCGCGGTGGTGGCCGCCGCGGACGCCGGCGAACGCGTGCACATCGGCTGAGTCGCATGGCGGCGGCCAAGCGCGCCTGGCTGACGCTGGCGCTGGCGGTGTTCGCCGCCAGTTGGATACGGCCGCTGTGGCCGGCGGAACAGGCCATGCACAGCTCCCTGGCGGTGCTGGGCCTGGCCTGGCTGGTCTGGCACGACCGGCGCTGGCCGCTGCGCACCGGCCATTTCGCCGCCATCTGCCTCTTCATCAGCGTGCACAACGTCGCCGCGCACTGGCTCTATTCCAATGTGCCCTACGACCAGTGGCTGCGCACATTGACCGGCGATTGGTCGCCGAGCGCGGCCTTCGGCTGGCAGCGCAACCACACCGACCGGCTGATCCACCTGCTGTTCGGGGTGTGCTTCGCGCCGGCATTGCGCGACCACGTGCGCCAGCGCTGGCCGGCGCTGTCGGCGCGGCAGGCCTTCGTTTTGGCGACGATGGCGATCATGTGCGTCAGCCTGGTCTACGAATGGCTGGAATGGCTGATCGCGCTGCTGCTGTCGCCGGAGCAGGCCGAGTCCTACAACGGCCAGCAGGGCGATCCCTGGGATGCGCACATGGACATGCTGCTGGCCACGCTGGGCTGCGCCAGCGCCTGGCCGTGGCGGCGCACCCCGCGCCCGCTTCCCTCCACCTCGCACTGAGACCGACGATGTCGCTGCCACCGCCTCTTCCCGCCCCCGGCGGCCATGCCGCCGACGTGGTGCGTGCCACCTCCGACCTGAACACCCTGGCGACGCTGTATGCCGTCATGGCGGGGCTGCAGGTCGTCGTGGTGCTGCTGGTGGGCGCTTTGCTGGCCTACGGCGTGCACGAGGAGGCGCAGCTCAACGCCGTCGGCCAGAGCCCGGACCAGGCGCAGAACGGCGTCATCGCGATCGTGATGCTGTCGATCCTGCTCGGCTTCGGCCTGCTCGCGCTGCTGCTCAAGGTGCTGGTTGCGCGCGCCTTGCGCCACCGCCGCCAGTTGGGGCTGTGCTACGCCGGCGCCGTGATCACCTGCCTGGGCTTCCCGCTGGGCACTGCGCTGGGCATCGCCACCTTGCTGACGCTGCAACGCCCCGCGGTGGACGCCCTGTTCCGGAATCCTGTCCGATGACGCTTCGCCTTGCCGTGCTCGCCTCCGGGCGCGGCTCCAACCTGCAGGCCATCCTCGCCGCGATCGCCGCCGGCACCCTCAATGCCGAGGTGGTCGGCGTGTTCGGCGATCGTCCGGAGGCGCCGGCACTGGCGATGGTGGCGCCGGACCGGCGCTGGTCGGCGCGGCCCAAGGACTTCCCCGATCGCGTCGCCTTCGAGCAGGCGCTGGGCGACGCGGTCGCCGCGGCGCGGCCGGACTGGGTGGTCTGCGCCGGCTACATGCGCATTCTCGGCGCCGGCTTCGTGCAGCGCTTCGGCGGGCGCCTGCTCAACATCCACCCCTCGCTGCTGCCCAAGTACCGCGGCCTGCACACCCATGCCCAGGCTTTGGCGGCCGGTGACGCCGAACACGGCGCCAGCGTGCATTTCGTGGTGCCGGAACTGGACGCCGGCGCGGTGATCGGCCAGGTGCGGGTGCCGGTGCAACCCGGCGACGGTCCCGACGACCTGGCGCAGCGCCTGCTGCCGCGCGAACACCGGCTGCTGTGCGCGGTGCTGCGGCTGGCCGCGGCGGGCCGCCTGGCTGAACGGGACGGCAAGGTCTGGCTGGACGGTCAGTGCCGGTTTAGTCCGCTGCGCCTAGATTGCGACGACGTGCTGCTTCCCTGAATGCGCTGCCGCACTTTCCGCGGCCCCTCCCTCCCCCTCTTCCCTCCCGCTCACGCCAGCCGATCCCATGAAGCTCGCTCCGCGTCCGTTCGCCTTCCTCGTCGCGTCCGGCCTCGGCCTGCTGGCGCCCATCGTCGCTGCGCAGGTCGCGCCGGCGCCCGCCGCGCAGCCGGCGCCGCAGACCGCCCCC
>NZ_AQOK01000030.1:0-14741 GCF_000364645.1 Xanthomonas sp. SHU 308
TGGTGCGGCTGCCGCCCACGGTGCAGGCGCAGGCGCAATTGCGCGACGCGGGCTTCGCCCTCGCCGCGACGCTGGTGGACGGCGGCGACGATCTGTTCGCCACTGCCTTGCCGCAGCGCCTGGTCTACGTGATGGGCGCCGAGAGCGACGGCATGGACCGCGACTTCGCACAGGCCTGCGATCTGCGCCTGTCCATCCCCGGCAGCGGCGCGGTGGAAAGCCTCAACGTCGCCGCCGCCACCGCGGTGTTGCTGGGCACCTGGCGCAGCCGTCATCCGCACGGGCGTGCGGCGCGCTGAGCACGGCGTCACGCGCTGAGATGCGGCTGCATTTGGCTACGCAATAGTGTGCGCGCCGGCCGGTTTCGGGTTTGCGAGGGGCCTGCCGGCGGCGTAGCGTGCAGGCGCGCCTCGCCGATGCGATCGCGCCACGCGCGCTGGCGTCGGCGAAACCGCGCAGTCCCCCGCCCGAAAGGGCCATCGTCACTCCTGCGGAGATGTCGCTCATGAAGCTGCTGTTCTCCATCAAGCACCTGCTGTCGTCGAAGAAGCCGCTGAAGTCGTACGCCTGGTACATCTGGTACTGAGCGCCGTGTGCGATGCCGCGCGGCATGCCGTGCGGCCGGTGCCCGGCGGACGCACTGCGCCGGGCGTCGTTCCTCCAGGAGACTGGCGATGTCCGCCACCATGGTCGACCGCGATGCGCGCGCCACGGTCTTTGCGCCGCGTCTGCAGGCGTTGCTGCGCGCGCATGTGGGGCAGGACGCGTTCCGCCTGGATGCCGACACGGTCGGTGTCGCCGGCGCCGCGCTGAGCGACCGCCTGCTCGCGGCCCGGCCCGCCACCGAACACGAACGGCCGACCTTCAAGCCGTTGCACGGCCGCTCGATCGCGCGCAGCGAAGCGGCGAAACTGATGCAGGCGATCGGCCGCGACGTGCGCGAGGCGCTGAAGCGTCCGCCGCCGCCCACGCTCGACCTGTCCGGCCCATGGCCGCACATCGGCCATGTCTATCTGCGCGACCTGCTGCTCGGCGGCGACCCGTGGCGGCTGCGCCTGCTGATGGACCGCACCCTGGAACTGACGCCGCGCCTGACCTGGGCGGTGATCGCCGCCGGCGCGCTCGCACCGCTGGCGCCGTGCGCGGAGGCCTCGGCGTTGGCCACGCTGCTGTCCGCGGCCGACGGCTACCGCGCGCGCCGCGATGCGATGGGCCTGTACCGGCGCACCGCCGCGCCGGTGTGCTTCACCATTTCCACGCTGGTCGCCAACGCGCTGTGGCTGGGGTCGCCGTTCGACGCGCGCGTCTGCAACCGCAACATCCTCTACGAAACCCTGCGCCTGCTGCCGCCGTCCTGGAACATCCTGCGCAATGCCTCGCCCGAGTACGGTGCGCTGGATCCGCGTATCGGCGCCGCCGACGACGTGCTGGTGCTGCCCTTGCTCAGCCATCGCGATCCGGCGCTGTGGGAGGAGCCGGAGGCGTTCCGGCCCGAGCGCTGGGACGGCGTGGATCCCGATGCATTGCCCGGCTACCTGCCGTTCGGCCATGCCTCCGAGCGCTGCTGGGGCCGGCACATGGTCATGCCGCTGGCGGAGCGGCTACTGGATCTGCTGCGCGGTCAGGACCTGGTCGCGGACCCGCAGCGGCGTCGCGCCACTGTGCCGTTGACCGGGCTGCTCGGTGTGGCCCAGGTCGACGTGATCCGGCACACGCGCGCTCGAGGCGTTGCCTGCCGCACGCGGTGACGGCGCTCAGCGCGGGGCGGGCGGCGCGGTGGACCCGCGCGTGACCAGGGTGTAGTCAAGCACCTGATGGGTGCCGCGGCTGGGCAGTCCGTCGCGGCGTTGGCGAATTTCGCCGAGCAGCAGCGTCACCGCGGCCCTGCCCATCGCCGCGACCGGCTGGTGGATGGTGGTCAGCTCCGGCCAGATCGTGGTGGCCACCGGCGTGTCGTCGAAACCGGCGATCGACAGGTCCTCGGGCACGCGCAGGCGCAGTCCGTGCGCGATCGCCAGCGCTGCCGCAGCCATGTCGTCGTTGCTGCACAGGATCGCGCTGGGACGCGGGGCGACCTGCAGCAATGCGGTGGCCGCGAGCAGGCCGGAGCGGTAGGTGAACAGGCCTTCGGCCACGCGCTCCGGCGCCACCGTCAGCCCGGCCCCGGCCATGGTGTCGAAGAACGCGCGGCTGCGCAGCGCGCTGGGCGTGTGCCCGGGATCGCCGCTGACGAAGCCGATGTCGCGGTGGCCCAGGTCGAGCAGATGCCGGGTGAGCGCGCACGCCGCCTGGTAGTCGTCGATGCGCACCGAGCTGACCCCGGGCATCGGTGCGCCGGTGGCGACCGCGACCAGCGGAATGCCGCGCGCATCCAGTTCGGCGATGGTCTGCCGCGCATCGCACAGCGGCGGCGGCAGGATCAGGCCATCGGCACCGGCCTCAAGCAGGCGTTCGGTGGCGGCGCGCTGGCTGGCGCTGTCGTCGCTCTTTTCCACCAGCACCTGGCAGCCTTCCAGGCTGCTCTGCTCGAGCATGCCGAGCATGAACTGGTTGAGGTAGGCCGCGCTGGGATTGCTGTAGAGAACGCCGATGCGCGCCAGTCCTGCGGTGCGCAGCGAGCGGCCGGCGAGGTTGGGGCGGTAGCCGAGCGCCTTGATCGACGCTTCGACGCGCTCGCGCATGGTAGCGCTCACGCGCGGGTGGCGATTGATCACGCGCGAAGCAGTCATCGGCGACACGCCCGCATGGCGGGCTACATCCAGCAACGTCACCGCTGAGCCCGCGCGACGTTGCCGTATGCCCATCAAAGGTCCTGGCGCTGCTGCGGAGGGGAAGCCCCTGCGCGCGTCCTGCGCAGGTCCGGTTTACTTTACTCTCTGGGCGGTTCCACTGTCTTGGCCTGGCTGCCGAAACCGCCGTCGGCCTGCGCCGCCAGATATGCGAACACCGCATACGCGGCGACGTTCTGCGCCAGCGCCTTCGGGTCGATCTTGTCCAGGGTGTCGTCGGCGGTGTGATGCAGATCGAAGTAATCGCTGCCGTCCTGCGCCAGCCAGGCCCAGGCGCCGCCCTTGGCGGCGAGCGGCCCGACGTCCGGGCCGGGGCCGCCGGCGTCCGGCGCATAGGCGATGCCGAGTGGCGCCAGCGCCTCGGCGATCTGCCGGGTCGCCGCGCGCGAGCCGGCGGCATCGCCGGAGCCGGTGTTGAAGGCATAGATGCGGCCGGCGCCGAAGTCGCTCTCGGCGGCGATCTGGTGCCGCGCCACGTCCTTGGCATGCGCCTGCGCATAGGCCTTGCCGCCGTACAGACCCTGCTCCTCGTTGGCGAAGGCGACCACGCGGATGCTGCGCTTGGGCGCCTGCTTGAGCTGGCCGATCAGATGCCCGGCAGCCATGCTGATCGCCACGCCGGCGCCGTCGTCGATCGCGCCGGTGCCCAGGTCCCAGGAATCCAGGTGCCCGCCGATCAGCACCACCTCGTTGGGCAGCGTGCGCCCGGTGATCTGCCCGATCACGTTGTAGGAAATCGCGGTGCCGTCCCAGCCGCAGTCCAGCGCCAGGCGCAGGCGCACCGGGCCGCGCGCGAGCAGGCGCGCCAGCTGGTTGGCATCGGGCACCGACAGCGCCGCCGCCGGCACCGGCGTCAGTCCTTCGTCGAAGCGGGTGATGCCGGTATGCGGCACGCGGTGCGAATCGGTGCCGGCCGAGCGCATCACGAAACCGATCGCGCCCTTGCGGATCGCTTCGGACGGCCCCTTGCTGCGCACCGCGCCGCCGTTGCCGTAGTCCTTGCCATCGCGGGTGCGCAGCATCTGGTAATCGACGAAGGCGATCTTGCCGCGCAGCGCATCGGCCGGCGCCGCCTGCAACGCGGCCAGGTCGGCGAAGCGCACCACCTCGGCCTCGACCGTGCCGCCGGGGCTGCCGCCCAGCGCGGTGACGGTGAGCGGTTGCGCATGCGCGCCGAGCACCTGCGCGTGTTCGCTGCGCCGCTCCCATTTCGGGAACGTCACCGGCTCGGTCCACACCTTGTCGAAGCCGAGTGCCTTGAATTTCGCCGTGGCCCAGGCCACCGCGCGTGCATCGGCCTCGCTGCCGGCCATCCGCGGGCCGATCTCGGTGGTCAGCGACTCGACCACCTTCCAGCCGGTGTCGTCGGCCAGTGCCCGCTCGCGCAAGGCCGCCGCGTCGCGGAGTGCCGCCTCCGGGATGCGCGTGGCCTCGGCGGCAACCGCAGGAGAGGACAGACTCAGCACAGCAGCGATGACGACGGCAAGACGACGCATGGAAAACTCCGCGGACACAGGAACCGCGAGCTTAGCAGTGCCTCACCGCCGTGCACGACGCGGCCTCCATGGCGGAAGCCGCGTGTGCCGTCGCGCTTACTCCGGGCGCGGCTCGTGCTTGAGCGAATCGCGGATCTCGCGCAGCAGCAGTACTTCCTCGGTCGGGGCCTTCGGCGCCGGCGGTTCCTTGCGGGCGATGCGGTTGATCGCCTTGACCAGCATGAAGATGGCGAAGGCCACGATCACGAACTGGATGATGGTGTTGAGGAAATCGCCGATGCCGATCACCACGGCCGGTACCGGCTTGCCCGCCGCGTCCACCGTCGCCGCCTTCAGCGTCCATGCCCAGCGCGAAAAATCCACGCCGCCCACGAGCAATCCGATCGGCGGCATGATGATCTTCTCGACGAGCGCGGTGACGATCTTGCCGAACGCGGCGCCGAGCACCACGCCGACCGCCAGGTCCAGCACGTTGCCGCGCATGGCGAATTCCTTGAATTCGCGGATCATGCTCATCGGGACTCCTCTCTTGTCAGTGCGGGCCTGTCGCCGCGGCGCTAGCCTAGCGCAGTCGCCGTGGTGGTCGAATCACAGGCGCGCGTATGTCGCGCGACAGGCGCGTCCTCAGCCGACGATGCGGCCGTGCCGCTCGGCCACGTTCTCCAGGCGCGCGCTGAAGCGGTCGCCAGGGCGCAGCGCGGCCACGCCGGCCGGCGTGCCCATGAACACCAGATCGCCGGCGCGCAACGCGAACAGCTTGGACAGCTCGTGCAGGATCTCCGGCACGTTCCAGATCATCTGCTCCAGCAGCGACTGCTGGCGCACCTCGCCGTTGACCTCCAGCGACAGGTTCAAGGCCTCCAGCGCCCCGACCTCGCCAGCCGGGATCAGCTCGCTGATCGGCGCGGAGGCGTCGAAGCCCTTGGCGATGTCCCACGGCAGGCCCTTGGCCTTGGCCGCGGCCTGCAGGTCGCGACGGGTCAGGTCCAGGCCCACGCCGTAGGCCAGGATCAGGGCCTCGGCGCCGTCCACCGGCAGCACGCCGGCCGGCGCGTCCTGGCCCAGCGCCACCACCAGTTCCACCTCGTGGTGCAGATCCTGGGTCGCGGACGGGTAGGGGACGGCCTCGTCGCCGATCACCAGCGCATCGGCCGGTTTCATGAAGAAGGTCGGCTGGCCGCGCTCGGCCTTCGAGGCCGGCGCACTGGCGCCCATCTCCCGCGCATGGTCGGCGAAGTTGCGACCCACGCAGTAGATGCGATGCACCGGAAACAGGCCCTGCCCACGCACGGGAACGCGCGGAGCCTCGGCAGCGGCGAACAGATCTTTCATGAGCATGCATCCAACGAGAGGGGATGCCGCAGTTTAGCGGGTTGGGTTCAACCCGATTCCAACAGGGAAGCGGATGTCGCTCTCACGATTCCCCAATCCCGATTCCCCATTCCCAGCTCTAAAGCGGCAAGGCCGGCTTGCGCACCACCCGATACTCGCCATCGACCACATGGCGGCGCGCGGTGGCGGGACGCTTGCCGCGCTGGCTCAGCAGCTTCATCGCGATGCCACCGAGGATCATCGCCGCGCCCACGAACACGCTGACGAACACCAGCCCGGCCAGGATCGCCAGGCCGAGCAGGCCCACGGCCAGCTTGACCAGCGGATGGCGCGGCTTGCGCGGCGCGAAGACGTGCCGGAATTGGTCGAAATTGAAGAGGCGAGCACGCATGGCAGAACTCTGTTTCAGTTTGAACCGAAGGGGCGCAGTATCGGCGCTGTTTTATGTGACGGAGTGAAAACTTCGTTAAGCGAAAAATTAACACTTTGCGCTCAGGGGCTTGCATGTGCTCGCCGGGTGAAGGGCGTGCGGCGTCACGGCTGCCGATCGCCCATGCCAGAATGACTACCCCTTGCTGCCCGCGCTGCGTTCCATGACCGAATCATCTGCCGTGCTGGCGCCGCTGCACGACCTGGTTTCCGGCGAGCTGGCCGAGGCCGAGGCGCTGATCGGCGGCGAATCCGAGTCGCTGCTGCTGTACCGGGAGGGCGACACCGTGCGCGCGTGGTTGAACGTGTGTCCGCATGCTGGACGCCGCCTGGACTGGGCGCCGGGCCAGTTCCTGAAGAGCCGCGAGGGCCACGTGGTGTGCGCCGCGCATGGCGCCGCGTTCGAACTGCAGGGCGGCGAGTGCGTGTCCGGCCCCTGCCGCGGCCAGAGCCTGCATGCGGTGCCGGTGGACGTGCGCGACGGGCAGGTGGTGCTGGTTTAGCGCGCAGCGCAGGTGCTTGCGACGAGCCGCGCTACAGCGCGTGCCACCAGCCCATCGACATCAGGTTGACCATCAGCACCACCACCAGGGTGTAGACCAGCGACAGCGGGCCGCCGACGCGCCACAGTTCGCGCGGTTGGTAGTTGGCCGGGCCGGTGATCATCGAGATCACCGGATTGGACGCGGTCATCAGGTTGTTGGACGCCGACAGCGCCACGATCAGCGCGAACGCGGTGGGATTGCCGCCGGCCGCCAGCGCCAGGTTGACCGCGATCGGCACCATCACGATGGTCGCGCCGACATGGCTGATCACCAGCGAGAACGCGGTGGTCAGCAGGCCCAGGGCGATCTCCAGCGCCCACACCGGCATGCCCTCGGGTAGTCGCGCAATGGTATGCCCGGCGACCCAGGCCGCCGCGCCGCTGCTGTCCATCGCCCAGCCCAGCGGGATCAGCCCGGCCATCAGGAACACGGTCTTCCAGTTGATCGCCGCGTAGGCCTCGTCCATGCGCAGCACGCCGGTCAGCAGCATGCCGGCCACGCCGGTCATCAGGGTCAGCGCCACCGGCAGCCTGGAGGTCAGCGCGATCAGGATGGTCAGGGCGAAGATCGTCATCGCGATCTTGAACTTGTGCGGGCGGTGCTCGCCCTTGGGGTAGTCGGTGACCACCACGAAGTCGCGGCTTTCCGAGGCCTGCGCCAGATCCTGCCAGATGCTGTGGAACACCAGCATGTCGCCGGCGCGCAGCGGCACCTTGCGCACGTCCTCGCGGATCACCTGCTTGTCGCGGTTGATCGCCAGCAGGCTGATCCCGGCCTGCTTGCGCAGGCGCAGTTCTGCCGCGCTCTTGCCGATGAAGCGCGAGGTCGGCGGGATCACCGCCTCGGAGATGCCGGCGCGGCTGGGGTTGAACAGATCGCCGAGGTTGCGCAGGCGCGAGGACAGGCGCAGGAACTGGTTCTGCGCGAAATCGGCGACCTGCTGGCGCGCGCCCATCACCCCGAGCACGCTGCCGACCCAGATGCGCATGTCCGCCGGCGGCGCCAGGCGGGTGTCGTTGCCGGTCTTCAGGGCGAGCAGCAGCGGCGCGTTGTGCACGGTCTCGGCCTCGCCCAGGGTCATGCCGACCAGCGGGCTGTCGGCGCTGACGATCAGCTCGAACACGTCGCCTTCGATGCCGTAGGTGCGGGCGAAATAGCTCTCGGTGCGCGCCGGGGTGACGCCATCGTTGATCAGCCGCTCTTCTTCGGCCAGCGCCTTGTCGCCACGCACGCGGAAATAGATCAGCGAGGCCGCCAGCAGCGCCACGCCGATCGGCAGCGGCGCGAACATGCGCAGCGGCTCGATGGTGGCCATGCCCGAGGGCAGGTTGTTGTTGGCCGACTGCAGCAGGTCGTTGAGCAGGATCAGCGGCGAGTTGCCGACCATGGTCAGCGCGCCGCCCATCACGATGGCCGCGGCGATCGGCAGCAGCAGCCGCTGCAGGGTCAGCCCGGTGCGCCCGGCCAGGCGCGAGGCCACCGGCAGGTACAGCGCCATCACCGAGGGGTTCTGCATGAACGAGGAGTTGAGCCCGGCGATGGCGGTGGTCAGCAGCATCAGCCGTTCCTCCACCCCGCGTGCGCGGCGCAGCAGCCACGACGCCAGCCGGTTCAGCGCACCCGTGCGCTCCAGCCCGGCGCCGAGGATGGTGGTGGCGATGATGCTCATCACCGCGTTACCGGAGAAGCCGCTGAACAGCTCCTCCGGCGCGATCAGGCCGGTCACCCCGAGCACCACCAGCACCACCAGCGCCACCACGTCGGCGCGGATCCGCTCGAACACGAACATCGCCATGGTGAAGCCGACCAGCCCGAGCACGAGCTTCATATCGGTGGTCAGCGTCAGCGCGGTGTCCATGCGAGGCCGGGAATGGGGAATCGGGAATGGAGAATGGCAGAAGCGGCCGGTCGTCGCAGGGCGTCGCTAGCGGGGAGCGGCAGGCGAACCCGCTTCCGATTCCCGATTCCCCGTTCCCGATTCCCGGTCGTACAACAAATCCCACACCCCATGCCCCAGATTCTGGCCGCGGGTCTCGAAGTGGGTCTGCGGGCGCCAGTCCGGGCGCGGCACGTGGCCGCGCGGGCCGGCGCGGTTGACCAGGCCGGGGGTGGCGTCGAGCACGTCCCACATCTGTTCGGCGTAGTCGGCCCAGTCGGTGGCGCAGTGCAGGCGGCCGCCGGCGCGCAGCTTGCGCACCAGCAGCGCGGCGAAGGCCGGCTGCAGCAGGCGCCGCTTGTTGTGGCGCTTCTTGTGCCAGGGGTCGGGGAAGTAGATGCGCACTTCGTCCAGGCTGCCGTCGGCGATCTCGTGCTGCAGCACCTCCACCGCATCGTGGTGGTACAGGCGCACGTGATCGGCGCCGTCCTCGGCCAGGGCGTTGAGCAGGCGGCCCACGCCCGGCGCATGCACCTCGATGCCGATGTAGTCGCGGCTGGGGTCGTGCTGTGCGGCATGGCGCAGCGCGGCGCCGTTGCCGAAGCCGATCTCCAGCACCTTGGGCGCGCTGCGGCCGAAGGTGGCGTCCAGATCGCGCGGCTGGCCGCTGTAGTCCAGGCCGAAGCGCGGCCACAGCCCATCGAACGCGCGCTGCTGCGCCGGCGTGAAGCGCCCCTGGCGCAGCACGAAGCTGCGCACCTGGCGATGGCCTTCCTCGACGGTGAAGGGTTTCGGCGGGGTCTTGGCGCCGGCGCTGGAGAACGGATCGGTCATGCCTGCGGCCTCACCCGACCAATCCGTCGACCGGCGAGGAGGCGCTGGCGTAGCGCTTACGCGGGATGCGCCCGGCCAGGAACGCCTCGCGACCGGCCTCTACCGCCTTGCGCATGGCGCTGGCCATCAGCACGGGGTTGCGCGCGCCGGCGATGGCGGTGTTCATCAGCACGCCGTCGCAACCGAGCTCCATCGCGATCGCCGCGTCCGAGGCGGTGCCGACGCCGGCGTCGACGATGATCGGTACCTTGGCGTTGTCGATGATCTCCAGCAGGTTGTAGCGGTTCTGGATGCCCAGGCCGGAGCCGATCGGCGCGGCCAGCGGCATCACCGCCGCGCAGCCGATCTCTTCCAGGCGCTTGGCCAGGATCGGGTCGTCGCTGGTATAGACCATCACCTCGAAGCCGTCGGCGACCAGGATTTCCGCGGCCTTGAGGGTCTGCACCACGTCCGGGAACAGGGTGCGCTGGTCGCCCAGCACTTCCAGCTTGGTCAGGTTGTGGCCGTCGAGCAGTTCGCGCGCCAGCCGGCAGGTGCGCACCGCGTCCTCGGCGGTGTAGCAGCCGGCGGTGTTGGGCAGGATGGTGTACTGCTCCGGCGGCAGCACGTCGAGCAGGTTGGGCTCGCCCGGGTTCTGGCCGATGTTGCTGCGGCGGATCGCCACGGTGACGATCTGCGCGGCGGCGGCCTCGGTGGCCAGGCGGGTCTGTTCGAGATCGGCGAACTTGCCGGTGCCGGTGAGCAGGCGCGAACGGTAGGGTTTGCCGGCGATCACCAGCGCATCGTGGGGGGCGGGAGCGTTCATCGGCGGATTATCGCCCATCGCACCGGCCCTGCCGAGCCCGCGCACGGCGGTGAGATTCAGCCGCCGCCCAGCGCGTGCACGATCTCGACCCGGTCGCCGGCGTGCAGTTCGTGCTCGGCATGCGCGCCGCGCGGCACGATCTCGCCGTTGACCTCGACCGCCACGCGCCGCTGGCCCAGCCCTTCGGCCTGCAGCAGCGCGGCCACGGTGGTGGCCGGCGCCAGCGTGCATTGTCTGCCGTTCAATTCGATGTTCATGCCATCATTGTGCAATGCGCGCCGTGGGCGTGCGAGTCGCAATCTTGCGGCAGTGCAACGTGAGCGTGTCCGGCAGAGGTGGAATGATGTCGGCCATGCGGCTACGTATGGTGCGGCCGCTCCCCCGTTTCGCTGCATTTCTCGTGTTCCATTTCTGCCCGGGAGGGCTTCCATGACTTCGTCCATCCGTCCGCTCCGCTCGCTGCTCGCCGCCGCGATCGTGCTCGCCGCCGCACCTGCGTTCGCGCAGTCCACCTATAGCCGCACCGTGTTCTTCGGCGACAGCCTGACCGACGCGGGCTACTACCGTCCGCTGCTGCCGGCCTCGGTGCGTGCGGTGACCGGCCAGTTCACCACCAACCCCGACTTCGTCTGGGCGCAGTACGTGGCCGAGTACTACGGCACCAACGCCGCCGCCAACGGCAACGGCCAGATCGGCGACGACTATGCCGCCGGCAATGCCCGTGTCGGCGTGGCCAACCCGAGCGCGCTGGGCGTGGCGCCGTCGCTGGCCACCCAGGCCAGCAACTACCTGGCCGCCAACGGCGGCAAGGCCGACCCGAACGCGCTGTATTCGGTGTGGGGCGGTGCCAACGATCTGTTCGCCATCGCCGGCGGTGCGCCGGTGCAGGCCACCATCGGCAATGCCGTGACCGCCGAAGTGGGCATCGTTGCCAGCCTGCAGAACGCCGGTGCGCGCTATGTCATGGTCAACAACCTGCCGGACGTCGGCATCACCCCGCGCTTCCGCGCCGGTGGCGCCGCGGCGATGGCACAGGGCACCGCGCTGGCCACCGCCTACAACACCGCGCTGTTCTCCGGCCTCAAGAGCGCCGGGCTGCGGGTGATCCCGGTCGATACCTTCCACCTGCTGCAGGAAGTGGTGGCCAACCCGGGCGCCTACGGCTTCACCAACGTCACCGGCACCGCCTGCCAACCGCAGATCACTGCGCAGTCGCTGACCTGCAACCCGACCAGCTACGTGAGCGCCGATGCCGCCGACACCTACGTGTTCGCCGACGGCGTGCACCCGACCGGCCGCACCCACGAACTGCTGGCGCAGTACGCGCTGTCGATCCTGGAGGGCCCGCGTACCCAGCAGATCCTGACGCACTCGGCGCAGATGGTTGGCCGCTCGCGCGCCGACCAGGTCGCCTGGCACGTCGATGGCCGCCCGGAAGCGGATGGCGTGCGCTGGTGGGGCAACCTGCGCGGCGACATGCAGCGCTACCAGCACGGCGACCTGTACGACGGCATGGCTCCGGCGGGTCTGTTCGGCGTGGACTGGTCGCGTGGCGAGTGGGTGTTCGGCGGCTTCGGCGGCTTCGGTCGCACCGATGCCGACTTCGGCAACCGCGGCGGCGACTATACCCAGGACGACAGCACCCTCGGCGGCTTCGCCGGCTGGTACGGCGAGCATGCCTGGGTCAACGCCCAGGTCAGCTACACTTGGCTGAGCTACGACGTCACCCGCAAGGTCAACCTCGGCCCGGCCACCATCGAGCACAAGGGCTCGCCGGACGGCAGCAACCTGACCGCGGCGCTGCAGGGCGGCTACGAGTTCGGCGAGGGCAGCTTCAAGCACGGCCCGGTGGCTGCGGCGATCTGGCAGAAGGTCAAGCTCGACGGCTACACCGAGAGCAATCCGAACTCCAGCGCGCTGGGCTACAGCGACCGCGACGTCGAGTCGATGGTCGGCCGCATCGGCTGGAAGGCCAGCATCGATGCCGGCACGGTGAAGCCGTACCTGCAGGCTACCTACGACCACGAGTTCAAGAAGAACCAGGAAGCCACCGCGTACCTGCAGACCATGTCCGACCTGGGCGAGTACGCGGTGCCGGGCATCAACTTCGACCGCAACTACGCGTCGGTGGTGCTGGGCGCGCGGACCAAGCTGTGGGGCTTCGAGAGCAACGTCGGCCTCGCCACCACCACCGGCCAGTCGCGCGCGCACGACACCTCGCTGTTCGTGAACTTCGGCGGCAGCTTCTAAGCACCGCCTCGTCGCCCGCCTTGCCCGGCTGCGTGCCGGGCAGGGTAGGGCAGATGGGGTGACGTAAACCAACGGCATTGGATGCCAGTTGTGGGAGGGGCTTCAGCCCCGACGCCTCTGATCTCGAGCCGTCGGGACTGAAGCACTTCTGCATTTCCAGGGCACGCTGCTGGGAGTGCCGGGATCGCCCGCGCGCTGCAGCCTCATTGCGCCGATTTCTTGCGCAACCCCCGGCCCAGCGCATAGACTGCACCGGCAACGCGGGCGTAGCTCAATGGTAGAGCTGTAGCTTCCCAAGCTACTGACGTGGGTTCGATTCCCATCGCCCGCTCCAGCTTTGCTTTCTGCTGCGTTGCGTTTTTATTTGCAGGTAAATAAGACATTAGGTGACGTTGCAAGAGGTGACGTTGCAAGGTTTCTGGAGCGGGATCTTCTATGGATGGAAGTCGAGATTTGGCGGTGCTCGATCTGGTATTTGTGCCAAATCCGGGTCACAAAGATGCTCCCGACGCCCAGTTTTGGCTGGATGCTAATTTTTCTGTATTTACGCCTGCGCTCTTAGAGAGCCCACTCAAAACCCTTGAAGATCAACAAGACTACGGTCGCTTTTCGATAGATCAGCAAGCTGCCTCTTTCTTTGCAGCCATCACGGCAAGGCTTAGCCTGGTGTGCAGGGGTAGAAAGCCAATTGGTGTCGCGGATCTTAGGGCGATTCCAAATCAAACAAGCGCAATTCTTTCTACCCTTAAAGCTGGGCTTCCTTTGGCGCAAGGGCTTTTAGATTGGTCGCTTTCAATTGCAAAAAGCACTGGTAATACGCAAGTGCGTTGTCGCTCGGATAACGCCTGGATTGGCGGCTCAAGCCCTTCCGCCGCGTGGCTTGTCCTGCCAACAGTTGAAAAATTACCAGCCTTGGTCGCTAACCTAGAAGCCTTCCTAAGGAATCGGGATCAAGGCGAGGTCAATTGCGCGTATTTTGAAGCTGTAGCTTATCAAATGCTGTGCATTCATGCGCTCAGCGACGGCAACGGGCGGGCAACACGCACGCTTTTAATAAACCTTGCCATGCATTATAGGAGCCTGTATCCGCTTTATATCGCGCACTGCCTGTGTTTTGCCAAGGAAAGTGCCGGATCTACTTGGATGCAACTATCTATTTCGGAGATGGTGTCGAGGCCAAAAGAGGTTGCCTCATGGCTGTCCCATGCGCTGAATATTCTGAGGCATATTGATTGTTTGCTGTCTCAGGGCTTGGATCGCCGTGTGCTGCAATCACTTCTTGCCTATGGTTATGTCTCCAAGGAGACGCTCACTTTAGGGAAGAGCGCATGTAGTCAGTCGCTTGCAGAAAAAGTGATAAGTCGTATGTCCGGCATTCTGCAAGAGGAGGAGGGGCAATTTTATTCTCTGGAACTTGAAGTCTTGATTATGGAGATTGTTCGCGTGATTTATAAGGATATTTTATGAAAAAAGATATGACGAAAGTGGATGGGTCCGCCAGCAATACTTTGAAGGCCGCTATCAAACGAACGATTTACATCAGTTTGGTGATCGCAGGGGTCTCGAGTGTATTGTCGCCTTTGGCCTCTGCAACAGATACTGGAGGAACGACGGATTTGCCACCGGTGCAGGTCACTCCGCCTGTGACATCTCCTCCTGTCGATAATCCTTCTCCGCCTCTTCCGCCTGGTGGGGATGGTGGTGGAAGCGAGGGGGATGGCGACCCTGAACATGAAGTCGTATGCCAAAACCTAAAAGCTACGAAACCGGCGATGTGCCCCAATCCTATACCTATACCTTCTGGCGCAACCTATGCGCAAGACAAACTTCCGGGTGCCGGGATTAATGGCAAGTCTACCGTGCTGATGGCGATTGCTTATTCTCAGAACAGAGCTTATGGTCCCAATGGAGCCGTCTCTCAGGTTGATCCAACCGCAGCATGGTCGATGGATTTTATCTTAAATAAGCAAACTCAAAATTATGCGAATCCTGGTATGTCCTTCAAAGAGGCGACTGCGATTTTTCGAAATGATTTGAAATCGGTATGCGAACTTGAAAGCATGGGTTCCAATAAGTATCGAATTGCTGGTCAGTTGACGGTTCCCGAATACTATTGTTTTCAGATCATGAAGGCTCTGGATGTTGAGGCTGACGATGAAATGAGTTTTATCCAGTTTTTCTTGGATTGGTCTAAACGGTATGGGGTGCCCTTGGAGAGCTACGTGCCTGGTCCGGTTGTTAGCTCCGCCAGTATGGATAATTCGCTTGGGGTAAAGTGGAAAGTCACTTCTGCCGATGCGGCCTGCTCTAGTTGGTGGACCAATTTTCAGCAAAATCAGTGCACTCCTTAAGGGTCGCAAGATGAAAACAAATAAGATTTTTTTT
>NZ_AQOK01000031.1:0-2736 GCF_000364645.1 Xanthomonas sp. SHU 308
TGGCTCGCGCATCCCGCGCACGCAGGTGGAAGGCCCCGCGCCGATCAGCGTGATCAGCGCCGAGCAGATCAAGGCCAACGGCTTCACCTCGGTGCCGGACGTGCTGCGCGCGATGACCCAGAACGGCGGCGAGACGCAGAGCCCGCAGTCGGCCAGCGGCGCGGACTTCTCGCCCGGCGCGCAGCAGGTGGACCTGCGCGGGCTCGGTCCCAACCACACCCTGGTGCTGGTCAACGGCCGCCGCATCGCCGACTTCCCGATGCCGTTCAAGGGCCGCAGCAACTTCACCGACATCTCCAACATCCCGCTGGGCATGATCGACCGCATCGAGATCCTGACCGGCAGCGCCTCGGCGATCTACGGCTCGGACGCGATCTCCGGCGTGGTCAATTTCATCCTCAAGAAGCACGCCGACGGCACCACGCTGGACTACCGTTTCGGCGACACCACCCGCGGCGGCGGCGAGAGCTTCAACCTCAGCCTCAGCAGCGGTTGGTCGCGCGGCAATTTCGACGCGGTGTTCGGCGCCGAACTGGTCTCGCAAACGCCGCTGTGGGCCTACGAGCGCAGCCGCCAGGACAGCACCCTGGACGGCCCCACCGCACGCTCGCAGGTGCCGCGCCGCACCTTCCTGCGCACCGACGGCAACGACGACTACCTGGACCCGGGCGCGGACACCTGCGCGGCGGTGTCCGGCCTCAACGGCGGCAGCACCGGCTACGCCACCCGCCCCGGCTACGGCGCGTTCTGCGGCAGCAGCGCCTCGATCGGCTACGGCACCATCACCAACAAGCGCCGCGGCCTCAACGGCTACGCCTCGCTGCGCTACGCCTTCGACAACGGCAGCGAGTGGTTCGCCGACGTGCAGGTGGGCTACCACGAGCTGTCGCTGTTCCGCGACGTGACCCAGTGGGGCTACATGGCCCCGGACGGCAACGAGCAGGGCTATTTCTACAACCAGGCCACCGACCAGGTGGAAGCCTGGGGGCGCCAGTTCAGCCCGGAAGAAATGGGCGGCCTCAACGCCGGCACCATCCGCACCCGGCAGAAGACCTTCAGCGTCACCACCGGCTTCAAGGGCCACCTGGGCGCGGACTGGGACTACGAGACCAGCCTCAGCCACTCGCAGTACCAGGCCACCATCAGTTGGCCGCAGATCGTCGCCGCGCGCGCCAACGCGCTGTTCCTCGGCCCGCAGCTGGGCGTGGACGAAGACTCGGGGCTGCCGATCTTCAACGCCGACCCGCAGCGCCTGTACACGCCGCTGAGCCGCGCCGAGTACGACAGCATCGCCCAGCGCACGGTGTATCAGCCGCGCTCGCGCACCGACACCCTCGCCTTCACCGCCACCAACACCGCGCTGTTCTCGCTGCCCGGCGGCGATGCCGGCATGGCGGCGACCGCCGAATTCGGCAACCAGGCCTACAACCTGCGCCCGGATCCGCTGGCCACGCAGTACTACTACTACAGTTGGAAGGACTCCGACGGCCACGGCAGCCGCAACCGCTGGGCGTTGGCCAGCGAGCTGCGCCTGCCGGTGCTGTCGACGGTGTCGCTGAGCCTGGCCGGGCGCTACGACC
Organism: Xanthomonas sp. SHU 308; assembly: GCF_000364645.1. Classification (NCBI taxonomy): domain Bacteria; kingdom Pseudomonadati; phylum Pseudomonadota; class Gammaproteobacteria; order Lysobacterales; family Lysobacteraceae; genus Xanthomonas; species Xanthomonas sp. SHU 308. The sequence continues at coordinate 1,581 of NZ_AQOK01000031.1, forward strand.
AGTACCGCTTCGCCGGGCGCTCGCTGGGCAAGTTCACCTACAGCGGCGGGCTGGAGTGGCGGCCGGTGGACACGCTGCTGGTGCGCGCCTCCTACGGCACCGCGTTCCGCGCCCCCGACCTGCATTACGTGTATGCCGGCCCCGGCAACGACGAGACCACCGGCGTGGACTACTACCGCTGCGCCAGCGAGGAACCGGGCGTGGCGATCCAGGACTGCAGCTACAACGAGGAGGCGGTGATCCGCGGCCGCAGCGGCAACCGCGCGCTGAACCCGGAGAACAGCACCTCGTGGACCGCCGGCCTGGTGTGGTCGCCGATGGCCGACCTGGACCTGTCGGTGGACTACTTCAACATCGACATGCGCGACCAGGTGCAGGACCTGCGCGTGGACCAGGTGCTGCGCGACGAGGCCGACTGCCGCCTCGGCGTGCTGCAGGCCACCTCCACCACCTGCCAGCAGGCGCTGGCACGGGTCACCCGCAGCGCCGACGGCCGCCTGTACGGGGTCTACGTCAATCCGATCAACATCGCCCGCGAACGCACCAACGGCATCGACCTCAGCGCGCAGTACCGCCTCGACACCGGCATCGGCACCTTCCGCCTGAGCGGCAACTACACCTGGGTGCGCCGCCACGACATCCAGGTGTACGCCGGCGAAGCGATGGTGGACGAGTTCGCGGTCAACAGCGGCTACGACATCCCGCGCACCAAGGCCAGCGCCAGCGTGTCCTGGGAGCGCAACGCCTGGACCGCGACGCTGCACGGCGAACGCCTGGGCCGCCTGCCGACCTCCGATTCCTACGACCAGGTCTACGACCCGGAGAGCGGCGACAGCCCGTGGATCGGCGCGACCTACCGCTACAACGCCTCGCTGCAGTACCGCTTCACCGACCACGCGCAGCTGTCGCTGACGGTGACCAACCTGTTCGACAAGATGCCGCCGCACGACCGCACCTATACGTCGTACCCGTACTACGACGTGTCCTGGTTCGACACCGTGGGCCGCAGCGTGTACCTGCAGTACACGCAGAAGTTCGGCGGCAGCGCGCTGTAGCGCCGGGGTCGAGGCCTGCATGTGGGAGCGGCGTCAGCCGCGACGAGCGAAAGGTCGGCTGATACCGTCCGTCGTCGGGACTGAAGTCCCTCCCACAGTGC
>NZ_AQOK01000032.1:0-22650 GCF_000364645.1 Xanthomonas sp. SHU 308
TGGGTCGCACGCGCCGCGGTCTCGGCATCGCGCGCCGGCGCGGGCGCGGAAGCGCCGGCCAGCAGCGGCCGCAGGGAGGCCTCCGCCGGCTCCTCGGTCCAGCCCAGCTCCGCGCACAGCAGATGCAGTTGGCGGTGCAGTTCGCGCCACTCGCGCATGCGCAGGAAGCCGAGGAAATGCCGGCCGCACCAGTCGCGCAGCTTGGACTGGGTCAGGTCCTCGTGCGCCTGCCGGTAGCCGTCCCACAGGCGCAGGATGCCGACGAATTCCGAGCGCGCATCGGCGAACTTGGCATGCGCGTTGTCGGCAGCCTCGCGCGCCTCCGGCGGGCGCTCGCGCGGATCCTGGATGCCCAGGAACGCGGCGATCACCAGCATCGGCCGCAGGCAGCCGTGCTGCTGCGCCGCCACCAGCATGCGCGCCAGCTTCACGTCCACCGGCAGCCGCGCCATCTTGCGGCCGATCTCGGTGAGCTTGCGCAGGCCATGGCGGTCCGGCTCGCCGACCGCGCCCAGCTCCACCAACTGCTGCCAGCCGTCGGCCACCGCACGCTCGTCCGGCGGCTCCAGGAACGGGAAATCCTCGATCCGTCCCAGCCCCAGCTGCAGCATGCGCAGGATCACCCCGGCCAGGCTGGAGCGGCGGATCTCCGGATCGGTGAACTCCGGCCGCGCCGTAAAATCCGCCTCGGCGTACAGCCGGTAGCAGATGCCCTCGGCGATGCGGCCGCAGCGGCCCTTGCGCTGGTTGGCGCTGGCCTGCGAGATCGGCTCGATGTGCAGGCGATCGAGCTTCTGCCGCGGGCTGTAGCGCTTGACCCGGGCATAGCCGGGATCGACCACGTAGCGGATGCGCGGCACCGTCAGCGAGGTCTCGGCGACGTTGGTGGCCAGCACCAGGCGCCGCCGCTGACCAGGGTTGAACACCCGGTCCTGGTCGGCGTTGGAGAGCCGCGCGTACAGCGGCAGCACCTCGGTCTCGCGGTACTTGCGCCGTTCCAGCGCATGGTGCGCATCGCGGATCTCGCGTTCGCCGGGCAGGAACACCAGCACGTCCCCGCGCGGATCCAGCCGGGTGATTTCGTCGATCGCCGCCACGATCGCCTGGTTGACCGTGCGGTCGCCGGCGTTGTCGCCACTCTCGGCGTCGGCCTCCTCGCCGCCCGCCTCCTCCAGCGGCCTGTAGCGCACTTCCACCGGATAGGTACGGCCTTCCACGCTGATCACCGGCGCATCGTCGAAATGCGCGGCGAAGCGCGCGGTGTCGATCGTCGCCGAGGTCACGATGACCTTCAGGTCCGGTCGCTTGCGCAGCAACTGCTTCAGGTAGCCGAGCAGGAAATCGATGTTGAGGCTGCGCTCGTGCGCCTCGTCGACGATGATCGTGTCGTAGCCGGACAGCCAGCGGTCGCTGGCGATCTCGGCCAACAGGATGCCGTCGGTCATGAACTTGATCCGGGTCTGCTCGCCGACGCGGTCGTTGAAGCGCACCTGGAAGCCCACCGTCTCGCCCACCGGCGTGCGCAGCTCCTCGGCCACGCGGCTGGCCACCGCGCGCGCGGCGATGCGCCGTGGCTGGGTGCAGCCGATCATGCCGGCGGCGCCGCGCCCGGCGGCCAGGCACAGCTTCGGCAACTGCGTGGTCTTGCCCGAGCCGGTCTCGCCGGCGATCACCACCACCTGGTGGTCGCGGATCAGCGCGACGATGCGCTCGGCCTCGCGCGCGATCGGCAGCTGCGGATCCAGGGTGATCGCCGGCTGCTGCGCCGCGCGCGCGGCGCAACGCGCCTGCGACGCCTGCAGCGCCTGTTCGAACGCCGTCTCCAGCGCGGCATTGCCGGGCGCGGCCTGCCAGCGCGACCATAGGCCCAGCAGGCGGCCACGGTCGCGGGTCAGCGCGCCGTCGATCGCGGCGCGGCGTTCGCGCAGGCGTGCCGGCACGGAAGGTTTTTCGATAGCGTTCATCAATCGGATGCCATTGAACGTTGAATCACAGCACATGCTTTAGTCTGTCTATTGTGACGCCATCTCGTCTGTAACCCCCAAAGAGGAACTCCCATGGCCAAGAACAAGACCCCCGGCAAGACCAAGAACGCCGCCAGCAAGGCCGTCGCCGGCCAGCCGCTGGCCGGCCTGGCGCCGTCCGCGCCCAACATCGATATCGGGATCGGCGGCGGCGATCGCAAGAAGATCGCCGACGGCCTGTCGCACTACATGGCCGACGCCTTCACCCTGTACCTGAAGACCCACAACTTCCACTGGAACGTGACCGGGTCGATGTTCAACTCGCTGCACCTGATGTTCGAGACCCAGTACACCGAGCAGTGGGCGGCGCTGGACGACGTCGCCGAGCGCATCCGCGCCCTGGGCTTCAACGCCCCGGGCTCCTACAAGGAATACGCCGCGCTGACCTCGATCCCGGAAGAGGAAGGCCTCAGCGACAGCGCCGACTGGCGCGAAATGGTGCGCCAGCTGGTGGTCGGCAACGAAGCGGTGTGCCGCACCGCGCGCAAGGTGCTCAAGACCGCCGACGACGCCGGCGACGACCCGTCGGTGGACCTGCTGACCCAGCGCCTGCAGACCCACGAGAAGTACGCCTGGATGCTGCGCTCGCTGCTGCAGTAAGGGATTCCGCCCTGCCTGCCTGGCAGGCAGGGCGCGCCGCCCGCGCGCCCCTTCGCGCGGCGCGAGGCGCTGGCTGGGTGCACTGTGGAAGGGACTTCAGTCCCGACGCCTTTCCATCTCGGCCCCGGCAGGCTTCGTCTGCCACGACCGCAAGACAGTCGCCACCTACAGACCAGCGCGCGTTCGCCTGACACGCGCTTGCGCACACCAGGAAGCCAACCGCCCTTGCGCGGCGCGGTATCCTACACAGATGTCTTCCCCCGCCCACGCCTTGCTCAGCCGCGTCTTCGGCTACGACCAGTTCCGCGGCCTGCAACAGGACATCGTCGAACACGTCGCCGCCGGCCACGACGCGCTGGTGCTGATGCCCACCGGCGGTGGCAAGTCGCTGTGCTACCAGATTCCCTCGCTGCTGCGCGACGGCACCGGCATCGTCATTTCGCCGCTGATCGCGCTGATGCAGGACCAGGTCGAGGCGCTGCGCCAGCTCGGCGTGCGCGCCGAATACCTCAACTCGACCCTGGACGGCGAGACCGCACAGCGGGTCGAGCGCGACCTGCTGGCCGGCGAACTGGACCTGCTGTACGTCGCTCCCGAACGGTTGCTGACCCCGCGTTTCCTGTCGCTGATCGAGCGCAGCCGCATCGCCCTGTTCGCCATCGACGAGGCGCACTGCGTGTCGCAATGGGGCCACGACTTCCGCCCCGAATACCGACAGCTCACCGTGCTGCACGAGCGCTGGCCGCAGACCCCGCGCATCGCCCTCACCGCCACCGCCGACCCGCCGACCCAGCGCGAGATCGCCGAGCGCCTGGACCTGGCCCAGGCGCGCCATTTCGTCAGCTCCTTCGACCGCCCCAACATCCGCTACACGGTGGTGCAGAAGGACAATGCGCGGCGCCAGCTGCTGGACTTCCTGCGCGCGCACCGCGGCAGCGCCGGCATCGTCTACTGCATGTCGCGGCGCAAGGTCGAGGAGACCGCCGACTTCCTCGCCCGCGAGGGCCTGAACGCCCTGCCCTACCACGCCGGTTTGCCGGCCGAGGTGCGCGCCGACAACCAGCGCCGCTTCCTGCGCGAGGACGGCATCGTGATGTGCGCCACCATCGCCTTCGGCATGGGCATCGACAAGCCCGACGTGCGCTTCGTCGCCCACACCGACCTGCCCAAGTCGCTGGAGGGCTACTACCAGGAGACCGGCCGCGCCGGCCGCGACGGCGAGGCCGCCGAGGCCTGGCTGTGCTACGGCCTGGGCGACGTGGTGCTGCTCAAGCAGATGATCGAGCAGGGCGAGGCCGGCGAAGAACGCAAGCGCGTGGAACGGCGCAAGCTCGACCAGTTGCTGGGCTACTGCGAATCGATGCAATGCCGCCGCCAGGTGCTGCTGGCCGGCTTCGGCGAGACCTATCCGCAGCCCTGCGGCAACTGCGACAACTGCCTGCAGCCGGCCGACGCCTGGGATGCCACGGTGGCCGTGCAGAAGGCGCTGAGCTGCGTGTACCGCAGCGGCCAGCGCTTCGGCGTCGGCCACCTGATCGACATCCTGCGCGGCAACGAAGGCGAGAAGATCAAGCAGTTCGGCCACGACCAGCTCAGCACCTACGGCATCGGCAAGGACCTGGACGCGCGCGCCTGGCGCGGCGTGTTCCGGCAGCTGGTCGCCACCGGCCTGCTGGAAGTGGACAGCGACGCGTACGGCGGCCTGCGCCTCACCGACGCCAGCCGCCAGGTGCTCAAGGGCGAACGCAAGATCATGATGCGCCGCGAACTGCCCAGCCGCGGCCGCGAGCGCGGCGACCGCAGCGGCAGCCCGCGCACCGGCGTGCCGGTGCAGGCGCAGGACCTGCCCCTGTTCAATGCGCTGCGCGACCTGCGCGCCGGCCTGGCCAAAGAGCAGAACGTGCCGGCCTTCGTGATCTTCCACGACAGCACCTTGCGCAACATCGCCGAGCAGCGCCCGACCAGCCTGGACGAACTGGCGCGGGTCGGCGGCATCGGTGGCAGCAAGCTGGCCCGCTACGGCCAGCAACTGCTCGACGTGGTGCACGGGCAGGGCTGAAGCGCGGCACCGGCGCCTGCAGCATCGGCACGTCGCGGCGCGGCCCGCGGCGCCGACAGGCCGGGTTCAACGTGGTATTGATAGCGTCAGCGTCACGGCGGAGCGTCTGACAGGCCCCGCCGGGCCCCTCTTTTCTGGCGGATGCCCGATGAACCGCAGCCTCCTTCTCCTCGCCTGCGCCCTGCTTGCCGGCCCTGCCCTGGCCCAGACCGCCGATGCCACCAGCGACAGCGAGGCGGCCAAGCGCAAGCTCGACCTGAGCGTGCCGCAACAACCGATCACCTACGCCGATCCCGGCACCAAGGCCGATCCGCCGGGCACGTACTACGGCGATACCAGCGGCACCTCGGCCTCGGCGCAGAAGGCGGCGGCAGCGCAGGCGCGCGCCGAGGCCCTGCAGGCGCAGGCAGACCGCTGCAACGGCGACGTGCACGGCAGCGTCGCCACCGGCATCGGCTATTCCACACATGGCGGCAACAGCAACTACCAGGCCGCCAATCTGAACCTGTGCAAGACCTCCTACACCGATGACGGCAAGCCGCGGCAGATGGGCATCAGCATCAGCGTCGGCCGCGGCGACGGCCCGGTGTTCGGCCGCGGCTACTATCCCGGCGCCTACGGCCCGCCGCCGTTCGGCTGGTAAGCACGGCGACACGAGGGCAGCGCCAATGATCCGCTCCCGCCACGCTCGAACCGATGTACGTTGCGTCATCCCCCAACGGGACGTTCCCGGTAACGCCCGTCGCGGCTGAAGGCACTCCTACCGCGCAATTCCCGAAGTTGACAATAGTGCCCGCCCGACTCCCAGGCTGGCCCGCACGCGGCCTGGAACTTTCCGACAGCATCAGTCCCCCTGTTCACATCCGCAATCGCAGCACCCTGCGGTGCGCCGTGTCGTGCCGGCACCACTGAAACCGCCCGCTCCCACGCTCGCGCTCCAGCACCCAGTCATGCAGCCGTGCCCGCTGCGTCCATTGCGCGCGAAGTGCGCATCGACACCCCCACTCGAGAGTGCCGCCCGTCACGGTGGTGGCGATGGGATCGACCGACTTGCCGCCGCACGCGCGACCGCGACGCATCGCGTCTACAATCGCGCTGCCTTTGTCGGCATGCCGTCCGCGGCGGCGTCACGCATCGCGTGCGCGTCGCGGCCGGTCGCCCGGCGTACCTCCCCTTCATGTGGCATCGCTTCCCCCCGAGCTCACGCCATGTCCAACGTAGTCCGGCTGCACAGCGCCCGCGAACGCGAGCAGCGCCTGCACGATGACGTCCTCGATGCGGCCGAGCGCTGCATCGTCGAGAACGGCCTCGGCGCCACCACCTTCGAACTGATCGCCGGGACTGCCGAGGTCTCCTGCAGCGCGGTACGTCGGCAGTTCGACGACAAGCGCAGCCTGGTCCAGGCGCTGATGGAACGCGGCTACGAGCGTGCGATCCGCACCATGTGGCTGCTGCAACCGCCGCCGCACCAGGACGCGACCACCTTCATCGCCGGCGCATTGGAAGACTGGCTGGTGGCCGATGCCAACCAGCGGCGGCGGCGCCTGGATCTGGAGATGGACCTGGCCGCCGCACGCGATCCCGAACTGGCGCAGTACGCGCGTCGGCTCAACGTGTCCCTGGTGCAGAACCTCGGCGACCTGCTGCGGCGCATGCTGCGCGACCACGGCTGGAGCGGCAGCGAAGCCGAATTCCAGGCCCGCGTCTACGCGGTCGCGGCGATGTGCGGCGGTCTGCACATGATGATGACCACCGGCGTGGAGCTCAACCGCATGCATCTGCAGTTGATCCTGAGCGAGAGCCTGGCCGGGATCTTCAGCACGGCGCAGGCCTGACGCCGTCGTCCGCCGTTCCCTTCTCCCTGACGGCTCGTCCCCCCCATCACCGAAGCCTTGACCGGGATCCTGATGCGCTCTGCGGATACAGACGGCGGCGCTGCGTTCCTGCACGAGGCGGCATGAGGCCGAGCGGCGTCATCCGCGAAACGACCCTGACTGATCCACAGCAGCACTCGACGTCGATGCACTGCTGCCGTCACAAGCATGCCGTCACAAGCAGGAGGTCGCCCTGGACGATGGTCGGCGCCGGAGCAAGCGACCCACCGCGAGCGACGCTCAGGCAAGCGGCGCTGACGCGTGCATGCCCTCCGCTGCGGCACGCAGCGCCTGAGCGATGTGCTGCAGCGTCCTGGAACGGACCGCGACATGCTGCCAGTACAGCGGCACGTCGAGCCAGCGCTGCGCATCGACGACCACGATCTGCCGCTGCCGCAGCGCGGCCACCAGCATCGGCTCCGGCGCCAGGCACCAGCCCAGTCCACGCGCGGCCGCCTCGACGAAGCCGATGGAGGTCGGCAGGTAGTGGATCGGCGGGTGCAACCGCGCGCGGGTGATGCGCCGCACGAAGCGCGCTTGCAGCGCGTCCTTGCGGTTGTAGACGATCATCGGGGCGCGGGCCAGCGCCGCGGCGTCCAGCCCATCGGCGAAGTGGCGAGCGAAGAAGGCGGGTGAGGCGATCGCGCGGTAGCGCATGGCACCCAGCGACAGCACATTGCAGCCCTGCAACGCTCTGCCGACGGAGGTGACGGCGCCGAGCACCGCACCGCTGCGCAACAGGTCCAGCGTGTGGTCCTGGTCGTCCACCTGGATATCGAACAGGTAGCCATGCGCGTCGTGCAGCGCCGCCAGCGCGTCCAGGAACCAGGTTTGCAGCGAATCGTCGTTGACGGCGATGGCGATGCTGCGTGCCACTGCACTGCTCGCAGGCGCGGGCGACAGGTCGGCCACCGCCTCGGCCTCCAGCACCTGCATCGGCCGCACGCTGCGCAGCAGGCGCTCCCCGGCGGGGGTCGGCCGGCATGGAGCCTGACGCACGATCAGCACTTGGCCAAGCCGGTCTTCCAGCGCCTTGATCCGCTGCGAGACGGCCGACGGCGTCAGCGCCAGGCGGCGCGCGGCGGCCTCGAAGCTGCCTTCTTCCAGGACGGCGGCGAAGGCGGACAGCTGGGGGTGGAGCAGATCCATGGCGGTTATGCGGATTAGAGATTCTTCAGAGCGTACAGAAAAACGAGTTTGGCTAATCACACCGACGCGTGCAGCATGCTCGCCCCATGTTCTAGAACCTCATCGCTATGTGGCTGCAAGCACTGTTGGCCGGCCTCGTCGCCGGCGCCGGCCTGATCGTCGCCATCGGCGCGCAGAACGCCTTTGTGCTGCGCCAGGGACTGCAGCGTCGGCATGTCGGCCTGGTCGTGGCCGTGTGCGCCGCCAGCGACATCGCGCTGATCGTCCTCGGCGTGTCCGGCATCGGTGCCGTAGTGGACGCCTGGCCGGGCGTGCTGAAGGGATTGCGCTTCGGCGGTGCGGCCTTCCTCGGCGCCTACGCGCTACTTGCGGCACGACGCGCCTGGCGCGGCAGTGGCGGCCTGCTGGCGCACGGCGAGGATCAGCGGAGCTGGCAACGCGTCCTGCTGACCTGCCTGGCCTTCACCTTCCTCAATCCGCATGTCTACCTGGACACCATGGTGCTGCTGGGCAGCCTCTCCACGCGCTACCCGGGACCACTGCGTTGGGCCTTCGCACTCGGCGCCTGCCTGGCCAGCGCGACCTGGTTCGGCAGCCTGGGCTACGGCGCGCGGTTGCTGCAGCCCGTGTGCCGCAAGCCCGCTGCGTGGCAGTTGCTGGATGCGGCGGTCGCGCTGTTCATGCTGGGCTTATGCCTCGCGTTGCTCCTGCAGCCTTTGGGGTGAGCGATCGGGTACGGTGGCTGCCAACCAGTGCGACTAGCCACGCTTGCAGCTTTCGCGCAATGGTGGAAGTGAATGCAGCAAGCCGACGACCACGCAATCCCGACAAGGAAGCAGCGCACCTCGCGTTGCATTCAGGAGTGATGTCCGAAGCTGGCGAAAAAACCGCCAAAGGCGACGCGCAACCCGCTGAGCGGAGTGGTGGGCCGTGATGGATTCGAACCATCGACCAAAAGATTAAAAGTCTTCTGCTCTACCGACTGAGCTAACGGCCCAAAACAAGACCCCGGCGTTGCACCGGGGCGCGTAGTCTACCCCAGCACGGGGCGTTTCGCGAAATCAGGCGTAGCGGGTCGGGTCGGCAACGCCGGCGTCGGCGAAGCCGGCCGCGCGCAGGCGGCAGGCATCGCAGTGGCCGCAGGCGCGGCCGGCGTCGTCGGCGCGGTAGCAGGACACGGTCAGGCCGAAGTCCACGCCCAGGCGCACGCCTTCGCGCACGATGTCGGCCTTGCTCATGTGCTGCAACGGCGCATGCACGCGCAGCCCGGCCCCCTCCACCCCGGCCTTGGTCGCCAGGTTGGCCAGGGTCTGGAACGCGTCGATGAACTCGGGGCGGCAATCGGGATAGCCGGAATAGTCCACGGCGTTAACCCCGCAGAAGATGTCGGCCGCGCCCAGCACCTCGGCCCAGCCCAGCGCCACCGACAGCATGATGGTGTTGCGCGCCGGCACATAGGTGACCGGGATGCCGTCGCCACCGGCGTCCGGCACCTCGATGTCGTCGGTCAGCGCGGAGCCGCCGATGCTGCGCAGGTCGACGTTGACGGTCTTGTGTGCCACCGCGCCGAGCGCCGAGGCAACACGCGCGGCGGCGTCCAGTTCGGAGGTGTGGCGCTGGCCGTAGCGCACGCTCAAGGCATGCACTGCGAAACCCTGCGCACGGGCGATGGCGACGACGACGGCGGAGTCCATGCCACCGGAGAGAAGGACGACGGCGTTTTTCATCTGGATGCCGGGAGTGGGGAATGGGGAAACGGGAATGGGAAGAGCGTAGCAGTCAGGCTGGACCGGGAAGATCGAAGGTCTTCGAGAAGCGAAAGCGGATCAGGTAGAGCCACGCCGACCGCGTGGCGCTCTCCGATTCCCGTTTCCCATTCCCGATTCCCAGCTGCGCGCCAGCGCGCAGCTACCGCCCCGGCTCGTCGTTCCACAGCAGCTTGTGCAACTGCATCTGGAACCGCACCGGCAGGCGGTCGGCGACGATCCAGTCGGCCAGGTCGCGCGCGGTCAGTTCACTCTTGCTCGGCGAGAACCAGACCGTGCAGCGGGTGTCCAGCCGGTGTTCGGCGACCACGGCGCGCGCCCACTCGTAGTCGGCGCGGCCGCACAGGACGAATTTGATCTGGTCGCGCGCGGTCAGCAGCGGCAGGTTCTCCCAGCGGTTGCGGTGCGCTTCCTGCGACGCCGGGGTCTTGATGTCGAGCACCCGCGACACCCGCGGGTCGACCTCGGCGATGTCCAGCGCCCCGGAGGTCTCCAGCGACACGTCGTAGCCGGCGTCGCAGAGGCGCTGCAGCAGCTGCAGGCAGCGCTTCTGCGCCAGCGGTTCGCCGCCGGTGACGCAGACGTGGCGCACGCCGCGGCGCGCCACTTCTTCGAGAATCGCGTCGATGTCCCACCACTGCCCGCCATGGAAGGCGTAGGCGGTGTCGCAGTAGCTGCAGCGCAGCGGGCAGCCGGTCAGGCGCACGAACACGGTCGGCCAGCCGGCGCTCTCGGCTTCGCCCTGCAGCGACAGGAAGATCTCCGTCAGCTTCAGGCGGGGCAGCGGGCTTTGGACGATATCGCTGGGAACGGCGGCCATGGCGGGAGAAAGATGCTCCCGCGACGGCGGCGGCAGCGTAAGGGGGTCAGCGCAGCTGCTGGCCGAGACGGATCGACTGCAGGCGGTCCTGCGCGGTCCGCGCGGCATCGGACCCAGGATACTTCGCGCCGACCTGCTGCAGGGTCTGCTCGGCATCCTGGACGCGGCCTTCGCCGTACTGGGACAGACCCAGCTTGAGCAGCGCGCCCGGCGCCTTGTCGTGGGTCGGATAGCGGCCGATCAGGTCCTGGAACTGGGCCTCGGCCAACTGGAAGTTCTTGGTGGCGTAGTAGCTCTCGCCCAGCCAGTACAGCGCGTTCGGCGCATACACGCCGTTCGGGTAGGCCTGCAGGAAGTTCTGGAACAGGTTCGCCGAGTCGGCGTACTTGCCCGCCTTGAGGGCGTCGAAGGCGACATTGTAGGCGGCCCGCTCGTCACCCGCGGCGGCCAGGGTGCCGGCGTCGCCGTGCACCGACGGCGGCGGCTCGGCGACGGCGGACGGCTTGCCTGCAGGCGCGGCCGGCGCGACAGCCGGTGCGGCGCCATTGGCCGGCGGCAGCGACGGCGTCGCCCCCGCCCCTGCACCACTCTCCAGCCGGCCCACGCGGCCATCCAGGTCCAGGTACTGGTCCTTGATCTGCTGCTTGAGCTGGTCGTTGCTGTGCTGCAGTTGTTCGATCGTGGCTTCCATCGACTGCATCTGCGTCCGCAGCTGGTTGAGCTGGTTCAGGATGTCGGTGTTGGCCTGGGTATTCATGGCCTGCTGCTCGAGCGCGGAAACGCGGTCGGCCAGGCTTGCGCGCTGCGCATGAGCCGGCGCGGCGGCCACGAGGGCCGCCGCGACGATCATCGATGTAAGGACACCGATACGCATCTTTATCTTACTGCGCCGTGTAGACGATCTCGACGCGACGGTTCTGCGACCAGCAGGACTCGTTCGACTCGGTGCAGACCGGACGCTCTTCGCCGTAGCTGACCACGGTCAGCTGCGCAGCCGAGCCACCATTGGCCTGCAGCGCCGAGGACACGGCGTTGGCACGACGCTCGCCCAGGCCCATGTTGTACTCGCGCGAACCGCGCTCGTCGGTGTTGCCCTGCAGGGTGATGCGCGAGGACGGACGGTCACGCAGGTACTTGGCGTGGCAGGCCATGATCGCCTGGAACTCCGGCTTCACGGTGTCCTTGTCCAGGTCGAAGTAGACCACGCGCTGACGCAGGCAGGAATCGGTGTCCAGGTCGCCCGGGCCGTACAGACCGGAGGTCGACGGGCCGGTCGGGGCGGTGGTACCGGTGGTGCCGGTGGTGTCGGTCTGGGGCTGTTCCTTGACCTTCTTGGCGCAGCCGGCCAGAGCTGCAACGGACAACAGCGAAACAAGCAGAACGCGGGTGGTCTTGTTCATGGCGATACCTTGTGGCTCCTGGGCCGATGAGGGGTTCAACAGCGAAATATTAACACCAAACTTACATGTCAACGTGCGGTGCGATACGGCGACCAGGACGGTTCGCGCACGTCGCCATCGGCGAGCACCAGGCGCTGCCGCACGCGGGCATCGGCCGAGACCGCGTACAGCACGCCACGGCCGCCTTCACGCGCCGCATACAGCACCATGCTGGCGTTGGGGGCGAAGCTCGGCGACTCGTCCAGCGAACCGGTCGACAGCGTGCTCCAGCGCGGCGAACCCAGGCTGCGGTCCATCATCGCGATCTTGTAGGTGTTGCCGCTGCCCTGGGCCACGACCAGCTTGTTGCCGTCGAAGGACACGCTCGGGGTCGCGTTGTAGTTGCCCTGGAAGGTGATGCGGGTGGCGCTGCCGCCGGTGGCCGGCACCTGGTAGATCTGCGGGCGGCCGCTGCGGTCGGAGGTGAAGTAGATGCTGTTGCCGTCCGGCGCCCAGGTCGGCTCGGTGTCGATGCCGAAGTGGTTGGTCAGCTGGGTCAGTTGCTTGCTGCCCAGGTCCATCACGTAGATCTCCGGGTTGCCGCTGCGCGACAGCGCCAGCGCCAGCTTCTTGCCGTCCGGCGAGAACGACGGGGCGCCGTTGATGCCGCGGAAGCTGGACACCAGCTGGCGCGCACCGGTGGCGATGTCCTGGATGTAGATCGACGAGTTGCCACGCTCGAAGCTCACGTAGGCCAGCTTCTTGCCGTCCGGGCTCCAGTTCGGCGACAGCAGCGGCTCGGCCGAGCGGACGATGGTCTGCGGGTTGTAGCCGTCGGAGTCGGCCACCATCAGCGCATAGCGCATCGCCCCGCCCTTGCCGCTGGCGGTGACGTAGGCGATGCGGGTCCAGAACGCGCCGCGCACGCCGGTGATCTTCTCGTAGATGGCGTCGGCCATCTGGTGGGCGACGTCGCGCATGGCGTTGGCGCGGGCAGTCATGGCCAGGCCGAGCATGCGCTCGCCCTTGCCCACGTCGAACAGTTCGTACTCGACGCGATAGGCGCCTTCGCCGGCGTCCATCACCCGGCCGACGACCAGGTAGCTCTGCTTCAGCGCACGCCAGGTGGCGAACTGCACCTCGCTGCCGCGGGTCGGACGCTCCACGATCTGCGATTCGGGCAGATTGCGGAACTGGCCGGAGCGATCCAGGTCGGCGCGGACCACCGCGGCGACGTCGGTGCTCGGCGGGGTCGCCGATCCCTGGTACGGCATCGGCACGACAGTGATCGGGGTCGCCGAGGCATTGCCGCCGACGATGTCGATTTCCAGGCCCTTGTCCTGCGCGGACGCGGCGAGAGGCAGCAACAGGGCGGTGAGAACGGCAAGCCAGCGCGGCAGTTTCTTCATGGGTCGCTCAGCAGGATCGGAAAGGCGCAAGAGATAGCAATGCGCGGGTGAACGTATTCGCAATCATGAACCATCGCCGTGTGAAGCCGATGGCAGGACGCGGCACATTATCGCCCATCGCATGTCGGGTGGATGGCGGGCGCGCGCGATGCGGCGCCAGCCGCCTGGGTCATTGGTCCTGGGCGGTGAAGTTGAAGGTCAGGTTGCGCGCGAACACGGACTCGAAGCCACGGTAGGGCAACGGCTGGGCACGCAGCACCGCGGCTTCGATCGAGCGGCGACCGGCCTCGTCGTAGGGACAGTCGGGGCTGACCTTGGCCTGCATGACCTGGCCGCCGGGAATCTGGGTGATCGAGATCTTGCACTTCTGCCCCAGCGGCACCGAGTCCGGGCGCACCCACTGGCTCAGCACCGCCTGCTGGATCGCCGCGGCGTACTTGGCCTGCAGGTCGGTGTTGGTGCCGTTCTGGCCCGGCGCCTGCTGCGGCGTGGTGGCCGCGGCCGCCGACGCCTTCTTGGCGTTCAGGTCGGCGATCTGCTGCAGCTTCTGCTGCGCCAGTTGGGCCTCGCGCTCCAGCTTCTCGCGCTGCTTGCGGATGTCAGCGATCTTCTTCTGCCGCTCCTCTTCCTGCTGCGCGGCCAGGCGCTGCTTCTGCTCGGCCTCCTGCTGGCGCTTCTGCTCGGTCAGGTCGATCTGTTCCTGGCGGCGCTTGGCCTCCTGCTCCTGCTTCTCCTTTTCCTGGGAGATCGCGGTGCGGGTGGCGCGGTCCTGGTCGACCTTGTCGGGCACCGGGACGAAGTCCTGCGCCTTCTGCTGCTGCGGGGTCGGCGCCTGCTGCGGCTTGGGCGTGGGCAGCGGCTGCGGCGGCGGCACCGTGTCTTCCTCGGCGACGTCCTTGACCGGTTCGGGCAGCGGCTCGGGCAAGGGCTTGGGCGCGTCCTTCACCGCTTTCTGCGCAGAGCGCACGTCGGCGGCCGAGACCACCAGCGAGGCCTCGACCATCGGCGAACCGGCGGCCGGCTCGACCTGGCGCACCGGCGACCACCACCAGGCCAGGAAGAACAGCAGCGCGATCAGCACGTGCACCAGCAACGCCAGGGCGACCCCGAAGATCAGCCCCTTGTCGTCGCCGCGCTGCTGCGGCGGGCGGGAATCGGCTTCAGCGTGCATTGTTTCCGGGCTGACTCATCAGGCCGACCTTGGGCACCCCGGCCTGCTGCAGCATGACCATGGTGTCCATGACCAGTTGGTAGTTCGAGGTGCCGGGCGCGGCGACGAACACCGGCACGTCCTTGTTCTGGCCGACGAAGGCCTGGATCTTGGCCTTCAGCTCCGGCGCGGCGATCTTCTCCGGCTTGCCGTCCTGCAGGGTCAGCGTGTAACGGCCTTCGGCATCGACGGTGACGATCACCGGATCCTTCTTGCTCTCCACCGAGCGCGCGGTGGAATCGGGCAGGTCCACGTCCACGCTCAGGCTGAGCAAGGGCGCGGTGACCATGAAGATGATCAGCAGCACCAGCATCACGTCGATGTACGGCACGACGTTGATCTCGGACTTGAGCTTGCGGCGCTTGCGGCGGGAAATGGCGGCAGTCATGCGGGAATCCTGGGAGTCGTGGGCAGGCGGGCGACGCTCAGTCGCCGCTGGCCTGGCGCTGCAGGATGGAGCTGAACTCTTCGGAGAAGGTCTCGAAGCGCACGGCCAGGCGCTCGACCCGGGTGGTGAAGCGGTTGTAGGCCCACACCGCCGGGATCGCCACGAACAGGCCGATGGCGGTGGCGAACAGCGCCTCGGAGATGCCCGGCGCGACCGCGGCGATGCCCGCCTGCTGGCCGCTGTTGATCATGTCGTGCATGGTCACCATGATGCCGAACACGGTGCCGACCAGGCCCACGTACGGGGCGGTGGAGCCGATGTTGGCGAGCAGTTCCAGGTTGCGCTCCAGGCGGTCGACCTCGCGCGCGTAGGTCGCGCGCATCGCCCGCTGCGCGCCTTCCAGCTGGATGCGCGCATCGAGCCGGCGCTTGTCGCGCAGGCGGGTGAACTCGCGGAACCCGGCCTCGAAGATCGCCTCCAGCCCGCCGACCACGCGGTTGCGGTCGGTGGCGCCGGCGTAGAGCTTGCTCAGGTCGGTGCCGGACCAGAAGCGGTTCTCGAAGTCGTCGGCCTCGCGGTTGGCGTCCTTGAACACCTTGCCCTTGCGGAAGATGATGACCCAGCTGATCAGCGAGCCGAGCAGCAGCAGCAGCACGATCACCTTGACCGGCAGGCTGGCCTTGACCATCAGGTCCAGGTAGTTGATGCCGCCGTGGGCAGCGGTGCTGGCGACGGCCTGGGTGGCGGTCTGGGTCACGTCCTGTGGCAGCGCCTCCACCACCGTGTCCTGCAGGGCCAGGAGCAATGCGATCATCCGTCGTTCCTCAGTAATTCGGCTTCAGTGATTTCAAGAACTTTCAATGCATCGTGCAGCGCGTCGTCCATGCCGCGCGGGCGGAAGCTGCCGGCGCTGAGCGCGGCCACCCGCACCTGCGCGCGCAACAGCAACTCCCCGTCGTCGCGGCGGACCGACTGCGCGAACACCAGGCTGGCGCGCTTGCATTGCGACAGCGCGACGCCGACCTGCAGGGAATCGTCCAGGCGTGCCGGGCGCAGGAAGTCGAGCTGCATCGCGCGCACCGCGAACACCAGATCGTGTTGCAGGCGCAGACGCTCCTGACCATACCCCAGCGCCCGCAACCACTCCGTGCGCGCCCGCTCCAGGAAGGCCACGTAGCGCGCGTGGTAGACCACGCCACCGGCGTCGGTATCTTCCCAGTAGACGCGTGTCGGCCAACTGAATAGCCGGGAATCGGGAACGGGGAATGGGGAATCGGCAGTCAAGAGCGGCGCTCCTGTCGATAGCTGGGTAACCAGAACATCCTAGAACAGCGCCCCCGATTCCCCATTCCCGATTCCCAATTCACGGTGCTTGGGCTGCAAGCCCAAGTGCAGATAGGCCTTGTTGGTGGCCATGCGGCCGCGGGCGGTGCGGATCAGGTAGCCCTGCTGGATCAGGTAAGGCTCGATCACGTCCTCCAGGGTGCCGCGCTCCTCCGACAGCGAGGCGGCCAGCGACTCGACGCCGACCGGGCCGCCGTCGAAGTACTCGATGATGGTGCGCAGCATGCGCCGGTCCAGCTCGTCGAAGCCCTCGGCGTCGACCTTGAGCATCTGCGTGGCGGCCTGCGCCACGGCCAGGTCGATCTGCCCGCCGGCGCGGACCTGGGCGAAGTCGCGGACCCGCCGCAGCAGGCGGTTGGCGATGCGCGGGGTGCCGCGCGCGCGGCGCGCGATCTCGGCGCAGCCGTCGGCGTTGCAGGCGATGCCGAGGATGCTGGCGGAGCGGCGCACGATCTGCGCCAGTTCGTCCGGGGTGTAGAAGGCCAGGCGCTGGACGATGCCGAAGCGGTCGCGCAAGGGCGCGGTCAGCAGGCCGGCGCGGGTGGTGGCGCCGATCAGGGTGAACGGCGGCAGATCGATCTTGATCGAGCGCGCGGCCGGGCCCTCGCCGATCATGATGTCGATCTGGAAGTCTTCCATCGCCGGGTACAGCACTTCTTCCACCACCGGCGACAGGCGGTGGATCTCGTCGATGAACAGCACGTCGTGCGGCTGCAGGTTGGTCAGCAGCGCGGCCAGGTCGCCGGCCTTCTCGATCACCGGGCCGGAGGTGACCCGCAGATTGACCCCCAGCTCGTTGGCGATGACGTGGCTGAGCGTGGTCTTGCCCAGGCCCGGCGGCCCGAAGATCAGCACATGGTCCATCGCCTCCCCGCGCGCCTTGGCCGCCTCGATGTAGATCGACAGCTGCTCGCGCACCGGCTGCTGGCCGAGATAGTCGTCCAGCCGCTTGGGGCGGATGCTGGCCTCGGCCGCGTCATCCTCGCGGGTGGCGCTGCTGGCGATGATGCGGTCCATGGAAAGCCGGGATTGGGGAATCGGGATTGGGGAATCGAGCGGACAATAGTAGCGGTTGGCGGCACGGCTGGCGCTTACTTTGATGGTCGCCGCCTGCTTTCAGGCCAGACGCCGCGGCCGTTGCCTTTCCCTGTTCCCCATTCCCGCCTCCCCATTCCCAAGGCCGCGACGACGTCGTGGCCTCAGATCTCCACCTGCGCGCCCAGTTCCACCAGGCGGTTGCCGGGGATGCGGAAGAAGCCGGTGGCGGGGGCGGCGTTGCGGTGCATGACCGCGAACAGCTTGTCGCGCCAGATCGGCATGCCGCGGTTGGCGCTGGCCACGATGGTCTCGCGGCTGGCGAAATAGGTGGTGTCCATGGGGTCGAAGTAGATCCCGCCCTGGTCGCAGGAGCGCATCAGCGCCAGCGGCACGTCCGGGGTCTCCATGAAGCCGAAGCGCACGTAGACCCGGTAGAACTCGTCGCCGATCGCGTCGATCTTCAACCGCTGCCCGGCCGCCGCGTACGGCACCTGCAAGGTCTCCACGGTCAGGAACACGTTGCGCTCGTGCAGCACCTTGTTGTGCTTGAGGTTGTGCATCAGCGCGTGCGGCACCACCATCGGGTCGGCGGTCAGGAACACCGCGGTGCCGGGCACGCGCACCGGCGGCGCCAGCATCAGCCCGGGCAGGAAGGTGTCGAGCTTGATGCCGTCCTTGCGGATCTCGTCGTGCAGCAGCTTGCGGCCGCGGCGCCAGGTGCGCATCAGGGTGAACAGGATCAGGCCCAGCAGCAGCGGGAACCACGCGCCGTCCAGGAACTTGATGATGTTGGCGTAGAAGAACGCGCAATCCACCGCCAGGAAGACCAGGGCGAACAGCCACAGCAGCGGCGCCGGCACGCGCGGGTTGGCGCGCGCGTAGATGACCATCAGCACGGTGGTGATCAGCATGGTGCCGGTGACCGAGACGCCGTAGGCGGTGGCCAGCGAGGTGGAGTCGCCGAAGCCGATCACCGCCACCACCACCAGCGCCAGCAGGCACCAGTTCACCGCCGGCACGTAGATCTGGCCGATCGTGGAGTGCGAGGTGTGGCGGATGTGCATGCGCGGGATGTAGCCCAGCTGCATGGCCTGGCTGGCCACCGAGTAGGCGCCGGTGATCAGCGCCTGCGAGGCGATCACCGTGGCCGCGGTGGCCAGCACGATCATCGGGTACAGCGCCCACTCCGGCACCGCCTCGTAGAACGGGTTGCTGACCGCCGCCGGATCGCGCAGCACCAGCGCGCCCTGCCCCAGGTAGGTCAGGGTCAGCATCGGCAGCACCACGCACTGCCACGAGCGGCGGATCGCCTTGGCGCCGAAATGGCCCATGTCCGCGTACAGCGCCTCGCCGCCGGTCACCGCCAGCACCACCGCACCGAGCACGAACACCGCATGCCAGTTGTGTTCGGCGAAGAAGCGCACGCCCCACCACGGGTTCAGCGCGTGCAGCACTTCCGGCGCGCGGGTCATGTTGTAGACGCCGATCGCGCCCAGCGCCACGAACCAGACCAGGGTGATCGGCCCGAACGCCTTGCCCACCCGCTCGGTGCCGTAGCGCTGGGCCATGAACAGCATGCCCAGCACCACCAGGGTGATCGGCACCACGAACGGCTCCAGCTTGGGCGCGGCCACCTCCAGGCCTTCCACCGCCGACAGCACCGAGATGGCCGGGGTGATCACGCCGTCGCCGAAGAACAGCGAGGCGCCGAAGATGCCGAGGATGCCGACCACGTACATCGAGCGCGAGCCGCCCGGCAGGGTCCGCTGGGCCAGCGCGGTCAGCGCCATGATGCCGCCCTCGCCATCGTTGTCGGCGCGCATGATCACGGTGACGTACTTGACCGTGACCACCAGCATCAGCGCCCAGAACACCAGCGACAGGATGCCCAGCACGGTGTCGTGGTCCGGGGTCAGCCCGTAGTGCGGCGAGAACGCTTCCTTGAGCGTGTACAGCGGACTGGTGCCGATGTCGCCGAAGACCACGCCGATGGCGGTCAGCATCACCCCAAAGCCCGTCTTGGCGTGCGGATCGTGGCTGCCCGGGCGGGCGGCGGAACTGGAGGAGCTGGACATGGTGGGAAGAGTAGCGCCAGAACGTGAAGAAAGAGCGGGAAGCCGAGCCGACCCGAGGTCAGCGCAGCGCCGCCTGCAGGGCCTTGCGGATCACCGTGGCGACCTCGTCGCCGTCGGCGGCGGCGTCGCGCGCCATCTTCGCCGCCTCGGCCGGCTTGTAGCCAAGCTGCTGCAGCGCCACCGTGGCTTCGGAGACCGCGTCGGTGCCCAGTTGCCCGGTGATCGGCGCACCGCCGCTGAAGTCGGCCGCGCGGTCGCGCAGCTCCACCACCATGCGCTCGGCGGTCTTCTTGCCGATACCGGGGATGCGGGTCAGCGCGGTGACGTCGGCGGCGGTGATCAGCCGCGCGAACTCGTCGACGCTGACCCCGGACAGCACCGCCAGCGCGATCTTCGCGCCGATCCCGCTGACCCGCTGCACATCCCGAAACAGCCGCCGCTCGCCCTCGCGCAGGAAGCCGTACAGCGACACGCTGTCCTCCTTCTGCGCATAGTGGGTGAACAGGATGACGTCGCGGCCGACGTCGGGCAGGTCGTAGAAGGTGCTCATCGGCGCCTCCAGCTCATACCCCACCCCACCCACGTCGATCACCAGCCACGGCGGCTGCTTGTAGGCCAGGATCCCGCGCAGACGGCCGATCATTGGGCGCCTCGTGCGAGGCGCCGGGATTGGGGAATGGGGAATGGGGAATGGGCAAAGCGGGCGACCGCTTCACCGCTTCTGCTGTTCCGATTCCCGATTCCCGACTCCCGATTCCCAGCCTTTGTCATTTTCTGCTCCACGCCTGCTGCGTGCTGACGCCCAGGCGCTGCGCGGTGGCGCGCACGTGGGCATGGGTGATGGCGACGGCCAGTGCGTCGGCGGCGTCGGCCTGAAGTTTGCCGGTCAGGCTCAGCATGAGACCGACCATGTGTTGCACCTGCTGCTTCTCCGCCGCGCCCTTGCCGACCACGGCGAGCTTGATCTCCTTGGCGGCGTACTCGTGCACCGGCAACTCGCGCAGCACCGCCGCGCAGATCGCCGCGCCGCGGGCATGGCCGAGCTTCAGTGCCGCGTCGGCGCTCTTGCCCATGAACACGCGCTCGATCGCCACTTCCTGCGGCCGGTACTCCTCGATCAGCGCATCCAGCCCGTGCAGCAGGCGCTTGAGCCGCAGGGCGAAGTCGCCCTCGCCCAGCAGTACCAGCGGCGCGTGGTGCACGTGCCGGGTACGGCCAGCCGCGTCCACGTCGATGATGCCCACGCCGGTGCGCTGCGAGCCGGGGTCGATGCCGAGGATGCGGGTGGTGGTGGAGCCGGGATTGGGGAATCGGGAATCGGGAATCGTGAAAGCAGCGCCCGTGCGGGCAGAGATGCCCGTGGCAGCCATCGACGTCGGCGATGCCTCCGGCACCGGCACGACGCCGCTCCGGGTTCCGGGTCTTGGCCCCCGGGCCCCGGGTTTCATGGTGTCAGCCCCCGTCACTCAGCGCGGCCTGGTCGACGTTGGAATAGACGTTCTGCACGTCGTCCAGGTCTTCCAGCATGTCCAGCAGCTTGCGCACCTGCACCGCGGTGTCGCCGTCCACGGCGATGTCGTTGTCGGCGCGGAAGGTGATTTCGGCGTGGTCGGCGGCCAGGCCGGCCGCGTCCATGGCGTCCTTGACCGCCTGGAACGCCTCCGGCGCGGTCAGCACGTCGATCGCGCCGTCCTCGGGGTAGACCACGATGTCGTCGGCGCCGGCCTCGATCGCCGCCTCGGTGATCTTCTCCTCGTCGGCGCCGGCGGCGAAGCTGAGCACGCCCAGGCGCTTGAACATGAAGGCCACCGAGCCGTCGGTGCCCATGTTGCCGCCGCATTTGCTGAAGGCATGGCGCACGTCGGCCACGGTACGCACGCGGTTGTCGGTCAGGCAGTCGACGATCACCGCCACCCCGCCCGGGGCGTAGCCCTCGTAGCGCACTTCCTCGTACTCCACGCCTTCCAGTTCGCCGGTGGCCTTCTTGATCGCGCGCTCGATCACGTCCTTGGACATGTTCGAGGCCAGCCCCTTGTCCATCGCCACGCGCAGCCGCGGGTTGTTGGACGGATCGCCGCCGCCGGCGCGCGCGGCGACGCCGATCTCGCGGATGATCTTGGTGAAAATCTTGCCGCGCTTCGCATCGGATGCGTTCTTGCGGGCTTCGATCGAGGGGCCTCTACCCATGGGGCGTTCCGGACAGTTGTAAGGACAAGACGCGGATTTTACCTGATGCCGCGCACATCCCGCGGCCCGGCCGCGCCGACGACCGACCGCGCGTGCGACCGGCGCATGCCGCCCGTTCCCCGGCCGGCGCCCACTCCAGCGCGCGTCGGCCCGTGCCGCCGGTCGAACCTTGGCGGACTGTCTACCCATGCGCGCCACATCGCTGCCAGAACTGTCATGCCCCACCTGGAGGCTGAACCCGTAAGTCGCGCCCGCTTTCCATCGCACCGAAAGGAGATCCCGCATGTCCCGCACCACCTCCGCCCCGTTCCTGTCGCTGGCCCTGCGCTGCCTGGGCCTGCTCGCCCTTGCCGCCCCGGGCCTGGCCAGCGCCCAGACCGATGCCTTCAGGGGCCGCTACAACGCCGGCGTCACCACCTATTCGATCAGCGGCCAGGAACCCCGCGCGACGGGAAAGTACCCGGTCTACGTGCATATCGGCGGGACCGGCGAGAACTACCAGAGCAACTGGGCGATGGCCGCGGTGAATGCCGCCGCGGCCAAGGGCTTCGTGGCGGCCTCGGTGGAGTACGACAACGCCAGCTTCGGCAGCTGCGGCGTCATCGGCAACCGCGCCAAGGCCATCTTCGACGCGCAGAACATCAACAGCGCCATCGCCCAGCTCTGCGCCCGCGACAAGGCCGATTGCTCCAAGGGCGTGGTGACCGGCGGGCTCAGCCAGGGCTCGATCATCTCGGTGCTGGCGCACGACTACGATCCCCGGGTCGCCGCCTCGTTCGGCCAGGGCACCGGTACGACCTACACCGCCTACTACAACCTGGCCTCCTGCATCGCCGACGGCAACCACAGCCTGCCGTCCGATCGCCTGCGCATCATCAACGGCGAGCGCGACATGTTCGTCGGCGGCACCGAGAACGTCGCCCGCACCCAGGCGCAACTGGTCACCGGCCTGCGCTGCGACGGGCAGCAGTCGTGCTTCCGCAGCAACGGCAGCGGCTGGTACGTCGTCAAGGACCGGGAGGTGCAGGACCTCTACGCCGACCACTGCTTCATGGGCTTCGGCGGCTATCCAGGCACCCAGTGCACGGGCGTGCTGGTCGACGGCAACTACCGCAGCGGCACCGCCGCCTGGGCGCTCAACCCCACGCTGGACTGGTTGAAGACCTTCGTGACGCCCTGAGCGGCGGCATCGCCTGTGCCGGCGCCAAGGCGGACGGGCGGACACCGCGACGTGGCGCCGGCCACCGCCGCCGCCGGACGCTCGATGTCTGGCGACCGGCTCAGGCGGCGAAGCGGCCGTCGCGCAGGAAGGCGGCGGTCTGCCGCGC
>NZ_AQOK01000033.1:0-8386 GCF_000364645.1 Xanthomonas sp. SHU 308
CGCAGGCGGCAACGGCGGCGGCGCCGCATTGAAGCCCTGGCCCAGGAAGCTGGCCGGCGGCGGCGGGGGCGTGGCCGCCTGCTGCAACTGCGCAATCTGCGCCTTGGCCGCCTCCAGTGCGTGCTCCAGCAGCAAGGTGCGCTGCACCAGCAGATACGCGGCATCGGGTTGATCGGCCAGGCGCGCGTGGATCAGCGCGTCGGCCTGCGGATCTTTGGCCACCCCGCCGGCGCTGCGCAGGCGCGCCAGGAAGTCTTCGAGAAGCTGCTGTTCTTGCGGAGTCATACCCGTACCTGGATGCGATGACCGGCCCAGTGCCGGCACGGCACGGTATGGGCATGGCCCGGCGCAGGCCAAGGGTGGGTCCGAGCTCCGGTGTATCGGCATTCATCAATCGCGCGCGCCAGCACAACCAGACCGGCAGCCGCACTGGCGAACTCCGACATTCTTCCGACAACGCGCGCCAGGTACGCCACCACTCCAAGCGCAGACGCCCTGATTATTCCGCGTCGATGTCCGAACTGGAGGAGGACGTCGCATGCGGCAGCCGCGCCGCCCACATGTTGTCGACCAGGTTCGGATACGGGCGGCCATTCTCTTCGGCGCGCTGCTTCGCCGTTTCCTTCTGCGCCGGCGACAGCGGCTGGCTGCGCTGGCCGCGCGGATTCGGTTTCTTCCATGGAGGCGTCTTGGACGAGGGCATGGGCGTCAGGGTGAGCGGAGAGGCGCCATCGTGATCCGGCCATGCATGCGTGGAGGGTGAAGGCCTGCCGGGACGCGCCGGCAGCTGCGCGCGCCATGCTATTCCGACTCCACCCCGGCAAGCGCGAACACCCAGCGCGGCACCACCGGCTCGCCAGCATAGAAGTCTTTCGGCTTGTCCTCGGCCATCGCCCAGCGGTGCAGCCAGCTGATCCCGCCGGGGCCGGTGTAGCCCTCGGCATGGGTGTAGGCAGCATCGCGCAGCGCCTCGTCCAGGCCGATGAAGGCATAGCCGCGGCGGCGCGTGGCCGCGACCAGATCCGGGAAGGCGGCAGCGTTCAGGGCATTGGCATGCATCAGCCACACCTGCGGAATGCGGCGGCCGAACAGGGCCTGCGACTCGCGCTCGAAATAATCCAGCTTGTTGAGCATGTACGGCACGTAGCCCTTGCGCAGCCGCAGCAGCATGGCATCGCGCGCCGGGCCTGGCGGCTCGTCCAGCACATGCGCGTAGGCGAACGCCCACACCCACTCGCCGCTGTCCACGGTGACCGGCGCAATGCGGTAGCCGTGCGCGGCCAGAAAGGCATTGACCGCCTCACGGTCGGCGACGCTGCGGCCGGTCGCCAGGTAGGGATGACGGAACCACTGCAGCGACTGGCCACGTTCCGCTAGCAACGGCCGCAAGGTGCGTTCGCCGCGCACGATCGCGTCCCCGTATGCCGGCACGCCGACCTGGTGCAGGTTCACGTGGCCATAGGTGTGGTTGCCCAGCGCATAGCCGGCGTCCAGCCAATCGCGCAGCATCGCGACCCGTTGCGGTTGCACTTGCCCATCCTGCTCGAGCTTGTCTTCGTTGACGAAGCCGACGATGGGCACCTGCGCCTGCCGCAGCGAGGCCATCAACTGCGCATGCAGCGCCGGCAACTGCGCTGGCGGGGTCTGCTCGATGCGTTGCCACGGCAGGTCGTCGATGGTCACCGCGATGCGACGCGTGTCGTCCTGGGCCTGGGCAAGTGCGGCGACGCACAGCAGGGCCGGCAGCAGCAGGTGGCGAAGCAGTCTCATCGGGCGCTCCTGGTCGTGGAAGCGGCAGTCTATCCGGATGGCACCATGGTCGACGTTGCGCTGTGCGCAAGTCGCCAGCGGCGCGAACGCACGAGCAGCGCTACACCAGCCACGCGTCGCGCCGGTCGCGCCATTGATTACCGCCGAATCGCTGTTCATTTTCGAGCCAGCCACTGCGCCGGCATCCGCGTAACCTTGCCCGCCTCCCACGCTCGTTTCGTGCCAGGCGCCTTCGATGTCTCCTGCTTCGTCTTCGCATACGCCGCTGTCGCCGGCGCCTTCGCTCGCGCCCGCGCTGGACGCCGCGCACATGCCGCGCCGATTCGCGCCGCTGGATCGGCGGGTGCTGCGCGTCTGCGCGTTGGCGTTGCTGGTGGGCATGCTGGTCGCAGTGGCCGCCCATGTGCTGATCGCCTTGATCGCGCTCGCCACCAACCTCGCCTACTACGGGCGCTGGAGTATCGAAGCCGTCAGCCCCGCCGGTCACCACCTCGGCGCGTGGGCCATCGGGCTGCCGGTGGTCGGTGGCCTGATCGTTGGCGCGATGGCGCGTTGGGGCTCGCGCGCGATTCGCGGCCATGGCATTCCGGAAGCGATGGAGCAGGTGCTGCGCAACGAAAGCCGCATCCCGCCGCGGATGATCTGGCTGAAGCCAGTGTCCTCGGCGGTGGCCATCGGCACCGGCGGGCCGTTCGGCGCCGAAGGGCCGATCATCGCCACCGGTGGCGCGCTGGGCTCGCTGTTCGGGCAGTTGCTGCGCGTCACCGCCGACGAACGCAAGGTCTTGCTCGCCGCGGGTGCCGCCGCCGGCACCGCGGCGGTGTTCGCCGCGCCGATTTCCGCCGTGCTGCTGGCGATCGAACTGCTGTTGTTCGAGTGGCGCGCGCGCTCGCTGATTCCGGTGGCGCTGGCCGCGGCGGTCGGCGCTGGCGCGCATCTGGCCCTGGAAGGCAGCGCACCGATGTTCGCAGTGCCCGCGCTGGCCGCAGCGGATGCGCTGGCGTTGGTGGCGTATGTGATGCTCGGCCTGCTCTGCGGCCTCGCCG
Source organism: Xanthomonas sp. SHU 308 (assembly GCF_000364645.1). Lineage (NCBI taxonomy): Bacteria > Pseudomonadati > Pseudomonadota > Gammaproteobacteria > Lysobacterales > Lysobacteraceae > Xanthomonas > Xanthomonas sp. SHU 308. The sequence continues at coordinate 2,817 of NZ_AQOK01000033.1, forward strand.
GTGTCGGCATCACCAAGCTCACCTATGCCGTCGAGGACGGTTTCGAGTGCTTGCCCATCCACTGGATGTGGTGGCCGGCGCTCGGTGGCATTGCGGTCGGGCTGATCGGCTGGTGGATGCCGCTCACCTTGGGCGTCGGCTACGACAATATCGCCGGTGCCATCGCCGGCCACCTGGCGGTGTCGACCCTGCTGGCGCTGTGCGTGGCCAAGCTGCTGTCGTGGTCGATCGCGCTGGGCAGCGGCACCTCCGGCGGCACGCTGGCACCGCTGTTCACCATCGGCAGCGCGCTGGGCGGTGTGCTCGGCGCGGTGCTGGCGACGCAGGCGCCCTGGCTGCACGTCGACCCGCACATGGCCGCACTGGTGTGCATGGCCGCGGTGTTCGCCGGCGCCTCGCGCGCGTTCCTGACCTCGGTGCTGTTCGCCTTCGAGACCACCCAGCAGCCGCATGCGCTGCTGCCGTTGCTCGGCGCCTGCGCCGCGGCGTATCTGGTGTCGGGCCTGAGCATGCGCCATACCATCATGACCGAGAAGATCGCGCGCCGCGGCGTGCGCGTGCCCAGCGACTACGCCGCCGATTTCCTCGACCAGATCGCCGCCGGCGACGCCTGCAGCCGCAATGTGGTGGCGCTACGCGGTGAAGACGCTTTGGGCGAGGTGCGCGCACGTATCGCCTCTGGCGACGCCGCCTTCCGGCATCAGGGCTTCCCGGTGCTGGATGCCGACGGGCACCCGATCGGCATGCTCACCCGCCGCGACCTGCTCGATCCGCAGCAGCACGACGAGCTGCATCTGGCCGCCTTGCTCCGCCGCCCGCTGCTTGCCGTGCGCGAGGATCATTCCTTACGTGAGGCCGCCGACCACATGGTGGAAGCCGAGGTCGGCCGGCTCGTCGTGCTCGGCCGCGACGCACCGCATGGCATGGTCGGCATCCTCACCCGCGGCGATTTGTTGGCCGCACATGCGCAGCGGCTGCGGCAGGCGCGGGATGCGCAACACCGCAGGCGGGGTACGCCGGTGGGCGCGCAGCGCTGAAAGGCGCCCAGCGTCGCGTGCTTCCTTCGGGACGCGACCTGCCACGTTGTTGCCGCTTCGCCGCGATCTTCTGGTTCCCTGTGATGATCGACCGTGGCGGCTCATTCACCGCGCGTCATGCTTCGCATGTCGCGTAGCAGCGGCTCCAGCCGCGACGGGGATTCCCACTCACGCGCGTCGCGGTAAAGCCGCTTGTGTCTTATGAGGGTCTATCCCTGCATCCGCTCCGGCTCGCCCCTGGTCAAGACATCCGCGCCTGACGGCGGCCGGCAAACCGGCCAAGGTCGCCATCGTCGCATGCATGCACACGTTCCTGCGATGACCCAATGCCATCGCACGCGTTCAAGTCCTTCGCCCCTCCGACCATCGGGGATGCATGACGGTCGGCTCCTACGAATAGCGTTTCGTCTCTTTAGAGAATCACCACAGTCCCCCCTACCATTGCGTGGTGCGCCGTTCGTACAGGACGCCTGAACGCACCGCGCACAGGCCCACCTAATACTTCAGCGCATCCGCGGTCGGCGCCAGTGGTGCGAAGCGCGCGCCACTGAAATCATGCAGAAGCTCGAAGGCCGGCGCCCCCCGCCGCGCCACCTCGTGGATGTCGCTCTTGCGCAGGCGATAGAGACCGCCTTCGCGCGCGAACACCAGGTCGCCGCCATCCCACTCGGCCCAGTCGCTGCCCGGCAGATCGACCAGCACATTGCCCTCGCGGTCCAGCAACCGGTGATCCAGGCCATACCAGGCATGATTGTCCTGGCCAACCACATGCAGCAGCGACTGCAGGCGCCGACCGTTGACGCCGGGCTTCTCGCGCACGCGCGGGCGGCTGAAGCGGAATAGCGCATCGCTGCGCAGCGCGCCACGCTCGCCCTCGCCCTCATCGCGCAGGTGCCAACCGTCGCGCTCGCGCAACACGCCGTCGATCGGTTCGTCCTCGCCACCGCCCGAATGCTTGCCGAACGGACGCACACGCAGGTCGTGCGGCAACTGGAAGCCGGTCGGCATCGGAAAGGGATCGCGCCCGTCGCGTGGCCGATGGTTCAATAGCAAGCTCCGCTCGTCCTCGAACATCCCGCCGCCGCCCCAACTGTCGCCCTTCGGCCACAACGCCAGCGCGGTGAAGAACGGCGGCCGCGACAGCGCGGTCCAGGTGCCGAAGTCGCCATGCTGCTTGGAGGCGAAATAGACCAGCAGCCGCCCCGACGGCGACAGATCGCAGCGCCGCTCGTAGATGCGGCCCTTGAACCACTGGCCGTGCACGAAGCTGTCGTCGCGCAGGTCCCAGTGGATCAACTGCACCTGCTTGCTCGGCCCGCGGCGGAAGATCACGCCAGCACGGGCCTCGCGCGCCAGCAGGGCGAACAGGCGGGTCGCCGGCGGGCGCGATCCGCCCCTCTCATCCAGACCTTGCATGCGCTTGTCTCCCGATCGAGGCCGTCCTCCACTCTGGCACAGCTTGCCGCGACACCGCCAACCCTGGGCCGTGTCCCGCAGCGTGCAGCCAATCGACATACCCTCGATGCGTGGACTCGCGGACGGAGGTGAGGGAATCGTCATGGTCGCTCGTCTTAGGAAGAGTTCGCCAACGCGTGCGTTCGGCGACCCGCATGCTGCCTTTTCCTTCCTTCTCCTGGACATATCGCCCATGCAAGACACCGGTGCTACTGCAATCCACAGGCTAAACACGCTCGCTGCGCAAGGGCGCGACAGGATCGAGTTCCATGAAGGCGGCGTTGGGATTATCGTCCTGTTGTGGGGATTGGCGTTCTTCGTCATCGCCCCCTCCCTGCTGATGCTGACATTCTCATTCAAGCAGACATGGGGTGCAGCTTGCGTGGGGCTGGCCATCGGCGTCGGCCTCATCTTGCTCGGGCGCATGTTCCGGAAGCGGCGTGCCACGCCATTCCTTAGTCTCAGCGAAGCCGGCCTGCAGTATCCGGACCTCACCCGCCCGATCCCATGGACGAGCGTCCGCGGCTACCGCGTGGACGCCGGCCAACTTCCCGGCCAGAACCTGATCATGTTCGTGGACTTGTACGACGGCTGCGAGGTGCCGCTCAAGGATCCGCGCCTGGCCGGCGCGCGCCACAGCGTACGGCGCGCCTGGTACAACCCGAACGGGCACTGGATCGTCTTCAAGACCCTCGGCGTGCGCGGCATGGCGAGCGCCAGGCTGATCGACCTGTTCGCGACCTACCTGGAGGCCGGGCACGCGCGCGCGCAGCTGGCCGCCGTGGAGCGACAAGGCACGGCCTGACGCCAACGACCTTGCCGCAGATAGGGCCGCCAGTTCATGAGATGACAGGCAGTTGCTGGCGACCCTGGTGATCGGCGAATCGCGCCAAACGTCCTGCACCGGCGCCACGCACGATGGCGAACGATCGCGAGGGCCCAGGTAGCTGCTACCTGGCGATCACCGACGTTCCCCGCGGCCCCGCCACAAGCCGCGTTGCGCTCCGCCCAAGGCATACGACACGCGGCACCTCCTGCCCCCTTTGCCACCCTGTACCGCGAGCGCGACGGGTCGGCGAACCGATTGCCAGGAGCGCAGCGGATCGGCCGACCCGCTGCATCACGGCCGCTTCGCCCCACTGGGTGCCGCGTCCCAGGTCGCCATCGGGTACCACGTGCCGATGATCGACTGCAGCCATTGATCGAACGCCGCGCAGAGGCGCGCCGACGACGCACAGCGCACGGCATAGGTTCGCGTACCCGCCCGATAGTTGTCCCGAATCAGAACCACGGCATTCGCCCGCCCCTGACGTTCGTCGGACAGCCACCAGATCTGCGACGTCTGCGCTTGCTCGTCCCAGGTGGCATACATCGTGAACGGCTTGGGCACCTCGTCCTTCTTGAAGGCAGGATCGGACTGCACGCGCGCCGCGATCTCCTCGATGCGTCCCGCGGGCATCAGGCTGTCGTCACTCGTCGCAACGAGAGCACCGGGTTGCATCAGCATCGCCTTGAACCAAGACGGAAAGGAATCGATGGCGAAACGCGGCAACACCTTTCCGTCCGACGCATTCAGCGCAGGATCCATCGCGATCTCGACCCGTGCCCAGCGCTGGGCATCCGGCACGCCGGAAGGACAGACATAGCGCCATTTGCTCGCCGTCTGCAACGCGATGCGATCGAGATCGCGATTGCGTGTGGAGCGCTGTACCTGCACGTCACTGGCTTTCAGCCCGCCGACCTCCGCGTGCGAGTCCGCCTCCGCGGCGATCGGTTCCCCTGCCGCGGCGCCCAATGCCCCTCGGCCGAGCGAGACATCGACCAGGGCCGTGCCTTTGATACCCGCTTCCGCCATGAACCCCATCAGCACAGGAGGATGCTCCTTCCTGCTGGCGTCTTCGACACGACAGGTGGCGACGTCGGCAAGCGTCCTTCGCGTACCCATGACCGGCGTGGCGCTCATGGCATTGGCGGAGATGCCAAAGATGACCAGGAAAGGGACAAGCCTGGAAGGCGAGAGGTATTTGGCGCGCATAGCTGACATCCTTTTTAAAAAGCGAAGGGGCAGGACCTGGTGCATCTGTGCGATTTCCGCCTCGCTCAGCGGGTGCTTCGACGATTGAACCAATGGCGCGACGGCTGCACCGTTGGCGATCCGCATCGCCGCTCCGGCCGGTCAACTGCACCGCTCGTCGATCCGCTATGGCGAGTCGTGCAGAAGCACCAATGGCCCTGTGAGCGACGTCCGACACACGTCCTGATCCGGTCGGCGCGCGAACGCCGGCCAGTCGCATCTACTTGGCGATCACCGACGTCCCAGACGGCACCATGTAGCAAGCCTGCGCCTTGGCACAGGCTTCGGCGTTGATCTCGGCGATCTGGCTGGCCAGGTATTGCTCCGGGGTCAGGCCCATGCGGTTGCGGTAGGCGTTGTCCGCATCGGCCTTGGCCACCTGCTCCTGCTCGCGCTGGCGCTCGGCGGTGGTGGCTTCCACCAGGGTCTTGACCCGCTGCTGCTGCGCCGCGGTCAGGTTCATCTGCTGCAGCACGTCGGGATTGGGGCGGGCGCGGCCGAGGGTGATGTTCTGGATCTGGATCGGCAGGCCCTGCTCCTTGACCAGGGCACGCACGTTCTCGGTCACCGCCTCGTCGATCTTCCGTGCACTGTCCGGGTCGCTCATCATCCGCGTCATGTCGTAGCGCTTGACCTGGTCGCGCACGATCGCCGCGTACTGGCTGGCGACGTTGTTCTTGAACCAGTCCTGGCCGAAGCCGGACAGCAGCCGCGCCGGCGCGGTGATGCGGTACTGGATCTGCGTGGAGAAGTCCAACAGGATGTTGTCGCTGGACGAAAAGTCGTCGAAGGCCACCTGCACCGTCTGCGGCGTGGTGTCCACGTACACCGCCGACGTCGTCATCCACGTGTAGGTGCGGCCGGGATCGCGCACGTCGTCCAGGCGGATGCCGCCCTTGCCGAACAGCAGCGGCTTGTCCACCAGCACCGCCTGCTGCCCCGGATCGGGCGAGACCACGGTGCAGCCGCAGAGCAGGCTCGCCATCACGGCGGCCAGCGGAAGG
>NZ_AQOK01000034.1:0-7019 GCF_000364645.1 Xanthomonas sp. SHU 308
CCCCGAAGGGGCGGATGAGGGTACGGGCGAAGCCTCGTGCGCCCGACCTTCGCGAGTCGCTGCGCGCCGTACCCTCACCCCAACCCCTCTCCCGGGGGGGAGAGGGGCGATCTGCGTGCCGCTCAGCGGTCGTCGACCAGGCTGCCGCCGGGCAGGAACACCCAGGTGCGGGTCACCTGCAGGATGTCGACGTTGTCGTCGGTGCGCGGCAGTGGGGGGAACGGCTGCGCCAGTTGCACGATCCGCAGTGCGGCGGCGTCGAGCATCGGCACGCCGCTGGAGCGCAGGATGCGGCTGCTCTCCAGGCTGCCGTCGCGGCGCACGCCGACGCTGATCACTACCTGGCCGCCGAGCCGGCGCCGCCGCGCTTCGTCGGGATAGTTGAGGTTGCCGACGCGCTCGGCGCGGTCGACCCAGGCGCGCAGATAGTTGGCGTAGGCGTATTCGCGGGTGCTGGCGGAGACGAACTTGCGGTTGGGGCGCTTGGCGTATTGCTCCGAGCGCAGGTGCACCTCGGCGGCCAGCCGTGCCATCTCGGCATCGCGCTGTTCGCGCTGCGCGTCCACCGGCCGTTGCGGGTCGTCGGTACGCGGCTGGGTCTGCGCCACCGGCAGCGGCTGCTCGCCGCGCGCGCTGCTGACCACGCGCGGGGTCGGTTCCGGTGCCGCGGCCGCGGTCTGCGCACGCAACGCCTGCGGCGCCAACCCGTCCTGGCGTTGTGGCACCACGCCGGGCTGGCTGTCGCGCGGACGTTGCGGCGTGTCGTGGTCGCCGCCGCCCTGCTGGTTGGCCTGGGCCAGGAAGTCGGCCTGTTTCGGCGTCAGCGGCGTGCTGGTCTGGCTGAAGATCACGTCCAGCGTCGGCACCAGCGGTGCGTCGTCGTCGATCGCGAAGCCCACGCCCAGGATCAGCAGCCCGTGCACGATCAGCGACAGCACCAGGGTGGCGCTGAGCCGTTCGCGCTCGCCGATGCGCGGCGCGGGCGTCGCGGCGGCCGCGCTCATCGCGCCGGGTAGGCCTCGATGGCGTCGAACAGCAGCCCGGCGATGTTGAGCCCGAACTGCGCGTCCAGCTCGCGCACGCAGGTGGGGCTGGTCACGTTGACCTCGGTGAGGTAGTCGCCGATCACGTCCAGGCCGACGAAGCGCATGCCGCGCCGCTTCATTTCCGGGCCGACCTGGGCGGCGATCCAGCGGTCGCGCTCGCTCAGCGGGCGGCCTTCGCCGCGGCCGCCGGCGGCCAGGTTGCCGCGGAACTCGTCGCCCTGCGGAATCCGCGCCAGGCAGTAGTCCACCGCCACGCCGTCGACCAGCAGGATGCGCTTGTCGCCGGCGCTGATGTCCGGGATGAAGCGCTGCGCCAGAGCCAGCTTGCGGCCGCCGTCGGTCAGCGTCTCCAGGATCACGTTGAGGTTGGGGTCGCCGGTGCCGCTGCGGAAGATCGACCGCCCGCCCATGCCGTCCAGCGGCTTCAGCACGGCCTGGCCGTGCTCCAGCACGAAGGCCTTGAGCGTGGCGGCGTCGCGGCTGACCAGCGTCGGCGGACAGCATTGCGGGAACAGCAGGGCGGCCAGCTTCTCGTTGAAGTCGCGCAGGCCCTGCGGGTCGTTGACCACCTGCGCGCCGGCGCGCTGGGCCACGCTGAGCACGTGGGTGTCGTACAGGAACTCCGCATCGAACGGCGGATCCTTGCGCATCAGCACGACCTGGCCGGGACCGAAGGTCAGTTCGGCGAACGCGTCCAGCTCGAACCAGCCGGCCTTGTCGTCGCGCACCCGCAGCGGCGCGGCCTGGGCGGTTGCGCAGCCATCGCGCAGGGTCAGCCCGCCGGGGCGCACGTAGTGCAGGCGATGCCCGCGGCGCTGCGCTTCCAGCAGCATCGCGAAGGTCGTGTCTTTGGCGATCTTGATGCTGGCGATGGGGTCCATCACCACGATGACATCGAACGGCATGGGGGCACCTGAGAGACTGAGCGGAAGATGGTAGCGGGTCGGCGGGGGCGCCGCGCATCGGGTGTCGGGCGCGGCTGCGCGGTGTCGCACGTTATCCGCCAAACTGTGACATAGTTTGTGCTGTTACGTGGTTCAACGCAGACCGGCAGCGGCGGCCTTGACAGTCGCAGCGGGTCTTGGGATACATGGCGTTTCGCAGCGAAGCCGGATCCGATGAAGCGTCGCGCGCTTGGGGGCAAGTGATGAGTGAAAACACGACTGCGGGTGGGGAACTCGCAGGCTTGCGGGTCATGGTGATCGACGATTCGAAAACGATCCGTCGTACTGCCGAAACGTTGCTGAAGCGCGAAGGGTGCGAAGTGGTGACGGCGACCGACGGCTTCGAGGCGCTGGCCAAGATCGCCGACCAGCAGCCGCAGATCATCTTCGTGGACATCATGATGCCGCGGCTGGACGGTTATCAGACCTGCGCGCTGATCAAGGGCAACCAGCTGTTCAAGGCCACGCCGGTGATCATGCTGTCTTCCAAGGACGGCCTGTTCGACAAGGCGCGCGGGCGCATCGTCGGGTCCGAGCAGTACCTCACCAAACCCTTTACACGCGAAGAGCTGCTGGGCGCGATCCGTACATACGTCAACGCCTGACCAGGGGGAAAGGCAGCATGGCCCGTATCTTGTTGATCGAGGACTCACCGACCGACCGGGCGGTGTTCACGCAATGGCTGGAAAAAGCCGGGCACCAGGTCCTGTCCACCGACAACGCGGAGGACGGGATCAAGCTGGTACGCGAGCAGGCGCCGAACCTGGTGCTGATGGACGTGGTGCTGCCGGGCATGAGCGGCTTCCAGGCCACCCGCGCGCTGTCGCGCGACGAGGCCACCCGGCACATCCCGGTGCTGATCATCAGCACCAAGAGCATGGAGACCGACAAGGTCTGGGGCATGCGCCAGGGCGCCACCGACTACATCGTCAAGCCGCCGCGGGAAGACGAGCTGATCGCCCGCATCAATCAACTGGTGGGCTGACATGCGCTCGCCCTTCGACATCCTCGAGGCCTACGAGCGGCGCAGCCTGGCGCACGCCGTGCAGATGCCCGAACGCGCCTTCGACGACGACGTCTGGCGCGGGGTCGGCTACCGCGTCGGCAAGCGCCACCTGGTCTCGGATTTCCGCGAAGTGGTGGAGATCGTGCGCATGCCGCCGGTCACCCCGGTGCCGGGCGCGCAGCCGTGGCTGCTGGGCGTGGGCAACCTGCGCGGCAACCTGTTCCCGGTGGTCGACCTGAAGCAGTTCCTGGAAGGCGAGCGCACCGCGCTGCAGGAAGGCCAGCGCGTGCTGATCATGCGCCAGAGCGGCGGCGACGTGGCCCTGACCATCGACGAGCTGTTCGGCCAGCGCAGTTTCACCGAGACGCAGGCGGTGGAGCCGGGCGATCTGGCCCAGGGCCGCTACGCGCACTTCATCGACCGCGCCTTCCGCGGCGACGCCCAGGACTGGGGCGTGTTCTCGCTGTCGCTGCTGTCGCGCACTCCCGAATTCCGGCAAGCCGCCGCCTGAGCGCGCGCGCTGCCTCCGCATCGAAGACCGAGGTCGCATCATGAGTACTGCTCCGGACGCCCGCAAGGCCAGCAAGCTCGGCAGCGTGGGCACGAGTTTCTGGCTGGGCCTGCTGGCGTTGTCGCTGGTCGTGTTCGGCGCCAACACCGGCGTGGCCACCTGGCAGGGCAATCGCCTGGCCGGCGCCAGCACCGGCGCGGCCGACCTGCAGGTGCTGTCGCAACAGCTGGCCAACCAGGCCCGCGACGCAGTGTCCGGCAACGCCGAGACCTTCAAGCAGTTCAAGCAGACCAAGGCGAAGGTGGAGAGCACCGTCGCCGAGCTCAACGCACGCTACGCCAACGAAGCCGGCGTGTCCGCGCCGCTGCAGACCCTCAACGGCACCTGGGCGCCGCTGGCCAAGAACGCGCAGCAGGTGGTGGACAGCGAACCGGCGGTGCTGGCGCTGGCCGGCAACGCCGACCGCTTCGTCGGCGGCGTACCGCAGCTGCAGGCGCAGTTGAACGAGGTGGTGCGCGCGATGACGGTCGGCGGCGCGCCCGCCGCGCAGATCTACAACACGCTGCAGCAGGTGGTGGTGGCCGGCACCATGGCCCGCCGCGTCACCGAAATGCGCGCCGGCGGCCGCGGCGCGGCCAGTGCAGGCGACGCGCTGGCGCGCGACGCGGTGGTGTTCGGGCAGATGCTCGAGGGCCTGCGCAACGGCAACGAGGAACTGGGCATCGCCCCGGTGCGCAACGCCGCCGCATTGGCCGCGCTGGAGCAGTCGCAGGCGCAGTGGGCGGAAATGAAGAAGGACCTGGACGCGCTGCAGGCCAGCTCGCGCAGCCTGTTCGCCGCGCAGTCTGCCGCCGCGGCGCTGACCGCCGGCTCGGGCAAGATGCTGGAGGACAGCAAGAAGCTGTTCGACGCGTTCTCCGCGTTCGGCTCGACCCGCGACACCCGCCTGTTCCCGAATTTCTGGCTGGGCGTGATCTCCGGCCTGCTGGCGCTGCTGTCGATCGTCGGCTTCGTCTGGACCACGGTGCGCAGCCGCAGCCGCGAGCAGGAAATCCGCCTGCAGACCCAGGTGGAATACAACAGCCGCAACCAGCAGGCGATCATGCGCCTGCTCGACGAAATCAGCTCGCTCGGCGAAGGCGACCTGACCGTCAAGGCCTCGGTCACCGAGGACATGACCGGCGCCATCGCCGACGCGATCAACTACGCCGTCGACGAACTGCGCCACCTGGTGACCACCATCAACGACACCTCGGCCAAGGTCGCCGTGTCCACCGAGGAAACCCAGGCCACCGCGCGCCAGCTGGCCGAGGCGGCGGGGCACCAGGCCGAGCAGATCGGCTCGGCTTCCGTGCGCATCAACGAAATCGCCGCCAGCATCGAGCAGGTCTCGCGCAACTCCACCGAGTCGGCGGAAGTGGCGCAGCGCTCGGTGGTGATCGCGGCCGAAGGCGCCGGCGTGGTCCGCGAGACCATCCAGGGCATGGACCAGATCCGCGACCAGATCCAGGAGACCTCCAAGCGCATCAAGCGCCTGGGCGAGTCGACCCAGGAGATCGGCTCGATCGTGGAACTGATCAACGACATTTCCGAGCAGACCAACATCCTGGCGCTCAACGCCGCGGTGCAGGCCGCCTCGGCCGGCGAGGCCGGCCGCGGTTTCGCGCTGGTCGCCGACGAAGTGCAGCGCCTGGCCGAACGCACCTCCGGCGCCACCCGCCGCATCGAAGGCCTGGTGCAGACCATTCAGGCCGATACCAACGAAGCGGTCAGCTCGATGGAGCAGACCACCTCCGAAGTAGTGTCCGGCGCGCGCCTGGCCGAGGACGCGGGCACCGCGCTGACCGAGATCGAACGCGTGTCCAATGCGCTCAACACCCTCATCAAGAACATCTCCATCGCCGCGCACCAGCAGTCGGCGGCGGCGATCGACATCACCCAGACGATGGACGTGATCCGGCAGATCACCGGACAGACCTCGCAAGGCGCGGGACAGACCGCCGAATCGATCGGCCGCCTGGCGCAACTGGCGGCGGACCTGCGGCGCTCGGTCGCCGACTTCAAGCTGCCGGCGTAAGTGGGCCGGAACCGGGTGGAAGGAAGCGCACATGACGTACCGTGAACAACTCCCGCATCCCGTCGCCGCGCTCGCGCGGCACGGCGCGTGCCCGGCCGCGGAGACGCGGCGATGAGCGCGCTGCGCGATGCGATGAGCCATGCCGCGCTGGGCTGGGTCAAGCCGGAACTGGACGAGACCCTGCGCCAGGTCCGCGGCGAGATCGAGGCCTTCGTCGAGGAACCGGCCGACACTGGCCGCATGCGTTTTTGCGCCGGCTACCTGCACCAGGTGCAGGGCACCTTGCGCATGGTCGAGCTGTACGCGCCGGCGATGGTCGCCGAGGAACTGGAACTGCTGGCGATCGCGGTGCAGAACGGCCAGGCGGTCGACCGCGACGAGGCCTGCGCCACGCTGATGCGCGGCACCGTGCTGCTGCCGGACTACCTGGAACGCCTGCAGGATGGCCACCGCGACATTCCGATCGTGCTGCTGCCCTTGCTCAACGAGATCCGCGCCGCGCGCGGCGAAGCCGGCCTTAGCGAGGGCGCGCTGTTCGCGCTGGCGCCTGACGCGGCCGCCGCCACCGAGGCCGAACTGGACCATGCGCGCGGTAGCCTCGCCGGGCGCAACCGCGAACTGCTCGACACCGTCGGCACCGCGATCAAGGAAGAACTGCTGCGGGTCAAGGACGCGCTGGACCTGCATCTGCGCACCGACGGCGACGTCGCCGCGCTGCAGACCCAGGTCGACGAGCTGGGCAGCGTTGCCGATACCCTGGGCGTGATGGGCCTGGGCGTGGCGCGCAGCGTGGTGGTGCAGCAGCGCGACGCGCTGCGCAGCATCGTCGATGGCGCCCGCGCGGCCGACGAAGGCCTGCTGCTGGATATCGCCGGTGCGCTGCTGTACGTGGACGCCTCGCTCGACGACCAGGTCGCCTATCTCGGCGCCGGCGGCGACGTGCACGACGACGCCAGTGCCGCCGAGGCGCGGCGCACGGTGGAAGTGCTGGCGCACGAGGCCATCGCCAATTTCGGCAGCGCCCGCGAGCACTTCGTCGCCTTCATCGAGACCAACTGGGACCATGCGCGCCTGGACGAGGTGCCGCGCCTGCTCGCTGAGGTCGCCGGTGCCCTGCGCATGCTGGAACTGCCGCAGCCGGCCGATTACCTGGAAGGCGTGCGCCGCTACGTCGGCACCGAGCTGATCGGCAAGCGCCGCGTGCCCAGCGGCCGCCAGCTCGACACCCTGGCCGACGCGATGGCCAGCCTCGAGTACTACCTGGAAGCGCTGCGCGAGCGCCGCCCCGGGCGCGAGGAGATCCTCGACATCACCCGCAGCAGCCTGGAAGCGCTGCGCTACTGGCCGCTGCCCGACACCGCGCCGGCCGCGCCGGGCGTGTTGCCGAGCGCGAGCGAGGCGGCCGAATCGGTTGCGCCGCTGCCGCCGGTGGCCA
>NZ_AQOK01000035.1:0-11418 GCF_000364645.1 Xanthomonas sp. SHU 308
TCGTGGCAGGTTGTTCGAGGTGCCCTTCAGTCGCGACGCGGGGTGCCTGGCCAAGCGCCTTTCTCGGGGGCGTGCACCTTGGAGAGCGTCCTGCGGCAGCGCCGCGGCTGCCGCCATGTGCGCATCCAAGATGCGGCTTGCCCGGGTGACCTGCCGCGTTCCAACGTGGCGGCACGCGCATCATCGGCCGCAACCCGGCACAGCGCTACACTGCGCATGGCGCCGTGCGATGCAACGGCGCCGCGGCAGGTGCGATGCGCTCGTGTGGCGCCTGACGGTCTTCCATTCGTTCCTGCAAGGTTGCCTATGTCCGCTTCCCTCCGCCTCGCCATGGCCCAGTTCGATTTCCCGGTCGGCGCCGTGACCCAGAACACCGACCGGATCATTGCGTTGATCGAGGAGGCGCGCGACGAGTACGGCGCCGACGTGGTGCTGTTCCCGGAACTGGCGGTCAGCGGCTATCCGCCGGAAGACCTGCTATTGCGGCCGGGTTTCCTGGCCGACTGCGAGCGCGCGGTGCAGCGCATCGCCGCACAGGTGCGTGGCATCGTCGCGGTGGTCGGCTGGCCGCAGAGCGCCGGCAGCGTGGTCTACAACGCCGCCAGCGTGCTGCGCGGCGGCCGCATCGAACGCACCTACCGCAAGCGCGAACTGCCCAACTACGCGGTGTTCGACGAGCGCCGCTATTTCGACGTGGACCCGGACGGCGAGAACTGCGTGTTCGAGGTCAAGGGCACACCGGTCGGCCTGGTGATCTGCGAGGACCTGTGGTTCCCGGAGCCGCTGGCGGCGACCGTGCGGGCGGGCGCGGAACTGGTGCTGGTGCCCAATGCCTCGCCCTACGAGCGCGGCAAGCACGCGCAGCGCGATGCCTTGCTGGCCGAACGCAGCCGCGAGAGCGGCGCGGCGCTGGCCTATCTCAACGTGGTCGGCGGCCAGGATGCGCTGGTGTTCGACGGCGCCTCGGTGGTGGCCGACGGCGACGGCACCGTGCATCCGGCCGCGGCCGCCTTCACCGACCAATGGCTGGTGGTGGAGTACGACACCGCCGCGCGCCGCTTCGCGCCGCTGCGCTGGACCGACGACGGCGACGAGAGCATGGATGCGCTGGCCTGGCGCGCGGTGGTACGCGGGCTGCAGGACTATTGCGCAAAGAATCGCTTTTCCAAGGTCTGGCTGGGCCTGTCCGGCGGCATCGATTCGGCGCTGGTGCTGGCGATGGCGGTGGACGCGCTTGGCGCGGACAACGTCACCGCGGTGCGGCTGCCGTCGCGCTACACCGCCGACCTGTCCAACGACCTGGCCGCGGATCAATGCCGCACCTTGGGCGTGAAGCTGGAGACGGTGGCGATCGAGCCGGCGTTCGAGGGCTTGCTGAGTGCACTCGGTCCGCTGTTCGCCGGCACCGAGCCCGACGTCACCGAGGAGAACCTGCAGTCGCGCAGCCGCGGCGTGATCCTGATGGCGCTGGCCAACAAGTTCGGCGGCCTGCTGCTGACCACCGGCAACAAGAGCGAGTACGCGGTGGGCTACGCCACCATCTACGGCGACATGTGCGGCGGCTACGCGCCGCTGAAGGACCTGTACAAGACCGAGGTGTTCGGCCTGGCGAAGTGGCGCAACACGGTGGGCGGTGCGCCGGTGATCCCGCCGGCGGTGATCGCGCGGCCGCCCTCGGCGGAACTGCGCGCCAACCAGACCGACCAGGATTCGCTGCCGCCGTACGACGTGCTCGACGGCATCCTGTACCGCTACGTCGACCAGGAGGAATCGCGCGACGAGATCGTCGCCGCCGGCTATGCCGCCGAGGTGGTCGACCGGGTGGTGCGGCTGGTGCGCATCAGCGAATGGAAGCGCCACCAGGCCGCGCCGGGCCCGAAGGTGTCGCGCCGCGCGTTCGGGCGCGAGCGGCGCTATCCGATCAGCAATGGGTATCAGGCCTGAGGGAACTGGGAAAAGCCGGGACCCGCGATTTTTCCGCGAGTGCAAGGCGGTTGCGATTGCACTGTGGAAGGGACTTCAGTCCCGACGGGCTTTACCGGGAAAGCCTGTCGGGGCTGAAGCCCCTCCCACAAAAAATCGCTTGATAGCGATTTTGCCGCGGACACCATCATGGCGTCCCGCATCTCGCAGGATTACGGCTTTTCCGGGTCCCGACTCCCGGGCCCTGGGTCCCCGCTCTGCAACAACCGCAACCCAAACGCATCGTCCTGCGCATTCCAGCCGTGGCTGACGCGCAGACCGGCCTCGGCGGCCATCGCTGCGAAGCTCTGGTCGGTGTACTTGTGGCTGTACTCGACCTGCATCGCTTCGCCTTCGGCAAAATCGAAGCGGCGCCCGGCCACGGTTACCTGCTGCGCGCACTGGCTGACCAGAAAGGTCTCGATGCGCTCGCGCGCTTCCGAATAAACGGCATGATGGCGGAACTGCGCCAGGTCGAAATCGCTGCCGATCTCGCGGTTGAGCCGGCGCAGCAGGTTCAGGGTGAATTCGGCCGTGACCCCGGCGGCGTCGTTGTAGGCCGCCTCCAGCAGTGCCGTGTCCTTCACCAGGTCGATGCCGACCAGGGCGCAGCCGTCAGCGCCCATGGTCTGGCGCATCGAGCGCAGCAGGGCGATGCCGTCCTCGCGGGTGAAGTTGCCCAGGGTCGAGCCGGGGAAGAACACCAGGGTGCGGCGTGCGCCGCGCTGCGGTGCCGGCAGCGCCACCGGCGCGGTGAAGTCGGCGCACACCGGCAGCATCTGGATGTGCGGGAAGCGCTCGGCCAGCCGCGTGGTGCTGGACATCAGCATGTCGCGGGAAATCTCGATCGGCGTGTAGGCCACCGGCATGCGCAGGCCGTCCAGCAGCAACTGGGTCTTGCGGCCGCTGCCGCTGCCCAGTTCCACCACGTGCGCGCCGGTGCCCACCGCCTGCGCGATCGACGGCATCCGCGCTTCCAGCAAATCCAGCTCGGTGCGGGTCAGGTAATACTCGGGCTGGCGGGTGATCGCCTCGAACAGGCGCGAGCCTTCGGCGTCGTAGAAATACTTGGACGGTAGCTGCTTGGGGCTGCACGACAGGCCGGCGATCGCATCGGCGGTGATGTCGTCCGGCTGCGGATGCAGGTCGGTCAGGGCGGCTTCGGTGAGGGCACGGGCGGTTGCGGCATTCATGCGGAATCCTTGGCCAGGCGCACGCCGGCGAACTGCCACCGCGCATCGGAGGGGAAAAAGTTGCGGTAGCTGGCGCGGATGTGGTCGCGCGGCGTGGCGCAGCTGCCGCCGCGCAACACCCACTGCGCGTTCATGAACTTGCCGTTGTATTCGCCCAGCGTACCCGACCACGGGCGGAAGCCGGGGTAGGGCAGGTAGGCGCTGCCGGTCCATTCCCAGACATCGCCGAACAACTGCTGCGGGCCGGTGTCGGCCGGCGCCGTCGACTGCGGATGCAGTGCATCGGTGTCGACGAAGTTGCCGGCGATGGCGACACCGGTGGCCGCCTGTTCCCACTCCGCCTCGGTCGGCAGGCGCGCGCCGGCCCAGCGCGCGAAGGCATCGGCCTCGAACAGGCTGAGATGGCACACCGGCGCATGCGGATCGCGTTCGCGCCAGCCGCCCAGGGTGAATTCGCGCGCGCCGTCGGCATGCCAGTACAGCGGGCGCTGCCAATCCTCGGCGCACCGCTGCGCCCAGCCGTCGCTGAGCCATAGCCCGACCGTGGCATAGCCGCCATGGGCAATGAACTCGTCGTATTCCGCATTGCTCACCGGGCGGCTGGCCAGCGCATGCGCCGGCACCAGCACGCGATGCCGCGGCGATTCGTTGTCGTAGGCGAAGTGGGCATGCGCCGGCCACGGCGCGGCACCGATCTCGCTGATCCGTTCGTCGCGCTGCAGCCAGCGCAGCGGGGACGCCGGCGCGTGCTGGGTCGCCAGGTCGGCGCGATAGGCCGGGCCCAGTGGATTGCGCCAGAACGCATGCTTGATGTCGGTGAGCAGCAGTTCCTGGTGTTGTTGTTCGTGCTGCAGGCCCAGTTCCAGGATCTGCAGCGTCTGCGGCTCCAGCGTGCCGGCCTGCAACTGCGCCAGTACGCGGGTTTCGATCTCGCTGCGGTAGTCCAGCACCTGCGCCAGCGATGGCCGCGACAGCAGGCCGCGATGCGGCCGCGCATGCGCCGGACCGATGCTCTGGTAGTAGCTGTTGAACAGGTAGTCCCACTGCGGATCGTGGGGGCGGTACGCCGGATCGGCGCCGAGCACGAACCGCTCGAAGAACCAGGTGGTGTGCGCCAGATGCCATTTGGCCGGGCTGGCGTCGTCCATGCTCTGCACCATCGCGTCTTCTTCGCTCAATGGTGCGGTGAGATGACGGCTGCGTGCGCGCACGCGGCGCAGGCGGTCCGCCAGCGTCGCGACGGATGCGATGGGCGAGGGCGGTGACGCAGGAGAGATCGCTTGCATCGATGCAGTCTTAGCGCAGCGGCGTGAACGGACCGTCACGCGTCGCGGACCGTGGCGTTACCCTAGACACATGTCTACGAGCGCCTTGCACCACCTTGCCGGTTCGGCTTCCGCCGGCGCCCTGGTCGACCTCGATACCGCGGCGGAGGCGTTCGCGCTGCCGCCCGGCGTGCGCTACCTGGACACCGCCAGCAAGGGGCCGCGCCTGCACCGTGCACTGGTCGCGGGGCAGGCGGCGCTGGCCGAGTCGATCGCGCCGTGGACGTTGTCCTTCGATGCCTGGCGCGCGCAGATCGAAGACCTGCGCGCGCTGGCGGCAGCCACGGTGTTCTCGGGCGACAGCGAGGGCGTGGCGATGTTGCCGTCGGCCGCCTATGGCCTGGCCATCGCGGCGCGGCAGGTGCCGTTGGCGCCTGGCGATGCGGTCCTGCTGCTCGATGGCCAGTTTCCGTCCAATCTACTGGCGTGGCAGCAACGCTGCGCCGAGAGCGGTGCGCACCTCGCTGTGGTGCGGCGGGCGCCCGGACAGGACTGGACTGATGCGGTGCTGGCCACGCTCGACGCGCAGCCGCGCGTGCGTGTGGCGACATTGCCGAATGCGTATTGGCGCGACGGCGGTCTGCTGGATCTGGATCGGATCGCGCCGCGCGTGCATGCGGCCGGCGCGATGCTGGTGCTGGACCTGAGCCAGAGCCTGGGCGTGCTGCCGGTGCGGTTGGATGCCTGGCGGCCGGACTTCGTGGTCTCGGTCGGACACAAATGGCTGCTCGGACCGATGGGGCTGGCATGGCTGTGGGCCTCGCCGCACTGGCGCGCGCACGGCGTGCCGTTCGAGCAGCACTGGCAGGCGCGCGACCCGGGAGCGGATTGGCAGTTCCCGGCCGAGGCGCCGCCCCCGTACCGAAGCGGCGCGCGTCGCTTCGATGCCGGCGGTGTCGCCGACCCGCTGCGCCTGGCGATGGCCAGCGCGGCGCTGCAGCAGGTGCAGCAGTGGCAGCCGGCGCGCATCGCGCAGCGGCTGGGCGCACTTGGTGCTGCATTCGACGCGGAGTTGCACGCGGCGGGCGCGGGCGACTGGACCGTGCCTGGGCATGCGCCGCACCTGTACGCGCTACGCCCACCAGCATCGTCGATGCCGGCCTTGCTGCCATGGCTGCAGCACGCGCAAGTCATCTGCACCCATCGCCATGGCGCCCTGCGCATCGCGCCCTATCTGCAGTTGACGCCGGAGGCGATGCGCGGCCTGGCGCAAGAGATGGTGGCTGCGGCGCGTGCTTGAGCGCACGTGCGTGCGGTTGTTGTCTGTCTTCGGTTTCGATGGGAAGGCAATCGACTACTGGTCCGCATCGTCGATCCTGTTTGATGCATGGCTTCAGCCGCGACCCGATGCCGCTGTGATGCGTTTAGCGCGGGTGCGGGTTGCCGAAGGCCGGCCACATCGCTGATGCCCGCGGTGCTGGCTTGACCTACCGCCGCGCCGCCAGGCGCAATCCACGCGGGGTCAGCACCCGTTCCAGCAGCTCGAACAGGCCCTGGACCAGCAGCGCCAGCAGCGCGGCCGGCACCGCGCCTTCCAGGATCAGGCCAAGGTCGTCCAGGCGGATGCCGGTGAGGATCGGCTGGCCGTAGCCGCCGGCGCCGATCAGCGCGCCTAGGGTCGCGGTGCCGACGTTGATCACCGCGGCGGTCTTGATGCCGGCGAGGAGGGTGCGCAGCGCCAGCGGCAGTTCGATCCGCCACAGCCGCGTGCCCGGCGGCAGGCCCAGCGCGGCGGCAGTCTCGCGCAGCTCGCGCGGGATGCCGGTGATGCCGGCATGCATGTTGCGCACGATCGGCAGCAGGCTGTACAGGAACAGCGCGGCGATCGCCGGTTTGGCGCCGATGCCGAACAGCGGGATCATGAACACGAATACCGCCAGCGACGGCAGCGTCTGCAGCACGCCGGTCAGGGCCAGCACCGCCTGGCCGAGCCGTGGCCGATGCGCGGCCAGGATACCCAGCGGCAGCGCCACCAGCAGGGCCAGGCCCAGCGACAGCCCGACCAGCGCCAGGTGCTCGCGGGTGCGTTGCAGCAGCCGTTGCATCCGTCCGTCCTCGGCCGGCGCGGCGATGCCCAGCCAGTGTGCGGCGATGGCGCTTTCGGCGCGCTTGTCGAGCTTGGCCTCGGCGTTGAGCCGCTGCATGGTCGCCGCGTCGATGCGCCCGCCCAGCCCCTGCAGCGCCTGCACGAAGCGCGGCGCGCGCTGCGCCAGGTCGGCGCGGTACAGGAACACCGCCGCGTAGCGCGGGAAGTAGTGCTTGTCGTCCTGCAGCACCAGCAGGTCGTGCGCGGGGATCTCGGCATCGGTGCTGTACAGGTCGGTGAGGTCGATCGCGCCGCTGTCCAGCGCGCGGTAGGCGAGGTCGTGGTCCAGGCCGGTGGGCACCTGCGGCAGCCCGTAGGCGTCGCGCACGCCGGGCCAGCCGTCGGCGCGCGAGACGAATTCGTTGCTCAGTCCGAACTTCAGCGTCGGATGCGCGGCGAGGTCGGACAGGCGCACGATGCCCAGCGCCTGCGCGCGTTGCCGGCGCATGCCGAACGCATAGGTGTTGTCGAAGCCCAGCGGCGCGCTCATCGCCAGGCCGCGCTGCGCCAGCGCCTTGCGCAGCGCGTCGTCGTCGGCGCCCGGCAGTTGCAGCAGTTCGGCGGCCAGCGTGCCGGTGTACTCGGCATAGGCGTCGATCGAACCCTGCTCCAGCGCACGCCATAGGATGCGGGTGCCGCCGAGCTGGCGCCGGTGCTCGACCTCGACCCCGGCCTGGCGCCCGGCGCCGGCAGCGATCTCGCCCAGCACCACCGCTTCGGTGAAGTTCTTGGAGCCGACCACGACCTTGGTGTCGGTGGCGGCGGCCGGCAGGCTCAGCAAACTGGCTGCTGCACCGAGGGCGAGCAGCGCGACCGCGCGCCAGCGCGCGCCTCGCGAGGTCATCGCGCCTCCTCCAGGGTGCGCTGCGCCTGCAGGAACTGGCTCACGAACGGATCGGCCGGCGCCTCCAGCAATTGGTGCGCACTGCCTTCCTGCAGCACGCGGCCGCCGCGCATCAGCACCAGGGTGTCGCCCAGGTAGGCGGCCTCGGCGACGTCGTGGGTCACCAGCACCACGGTCTTGCCGAGCAGCGCGAACAGCTCGCGCATCTGCGTCTGCAGTTCGTGGCGCACGATCGGGTCGAGCGCGCCCAGCGGCTCGTCCAGCAGCAGCACCGGCGGGTCCAGCAATAGCGCGCGGATCAGTCCGACGCGCTGGCGCTGGCCACCGGACAACTCGGCTGGATAACGCGCCAGCAGCGCTTCCGGCAGGCGGCACAACGCAGCGAGCTCGTGCAGGCGCGCCTCGATGCGCGGCCGCGTCCAGCCCAGCGTGCGCGCCAGCAGGGCGGCGTTGTCGCGGGCGCTCAGGTGCGGGAACAGGCCGCCTTCCTGGATCACGTAGCCGATGCGCCGGCGCTGCGCCAACAGGGTGGCGCGACGCAGTGGCTCGCCCTGGAAGCGCACCTCGCCGCTATCCGGCCACTCCAGCCCCAGCAGCAGGCGCAGCACGCTGGACTTGCCGGCGCCACTGGGACCGATCAACGCGGTGGTGCGGCCCGGGGCGATGCGAAGATCGACCTGGTCCAGTGCCAGCATGTCGCCGTAGCGGCGGGTGACCCGATGCAGTTCGAACATCGCCGCAGCATAGCCGCAGGCGGCGACCACGCCGTGCGAAGACGCCGCGGCCTCAGCGCGCGGCGTCGGTCAGCAGGTCCAGCGTCGGTTTCGGCCGGCCCAGGTCGTACATCAGGCCGAAATGTGCCTCCGCGCCCTGCTGGTCCGGCTGGTCGAGCAGTTCGTAGAGATTGATCTCGGCGACCACGTCGGCATAGTCGCTGCGTAGCGTCTGCAGCAGGTCCGCCACGCTGTCGTAGCAGGCGCCGTCGCCGGGATGGCCGCCATCGGTGTTGCCGGTGTAGATCTCGGCGCAGTTGAGCTCGTTGACGTAGACCTTGGTGCCGTATTTCTGCGCGGCGGCGCGCAGCTGTCCGAGATACAGGTCCATCCAGTAGCCGCGCTCGCCGTGGAAGGCGTAGTAGTGGAAGCTGATCCGGTCGAAGTCGAAACCGGCGGCCTTGGCCTGGTCCAGGAACCACAGCGAGCCGTTGCGGTCGCCCGGGCAGCGCGCGTTGGCCGAATGGTCGTCGCTGTTGCAGGCGGTGATGTTGATGGTGAACTGCAGGCCGGCGCCCACCTCGTCGGAGGCCTGCTTCATGCCGCGGTACATCGTGGTCATCGCCGCGATCCGCGCCGGCGCGGCGGCACGGTCCAGGTCCTGCTCGTTGCCGATCTCCCAGACCTTGATGTCGTTGGCATAGCGGCGCGCCAGCGCGTAGCCGATCTCGCGCGACATCGGGTACACCATCGGCCGCAGCGCGATGTTGTACTGGCGCGAGAGCTGCACCAGCCGGTCGAGCACGGCGAAGTTGCGCGGGTCCACGTCGAACCGGTAGCTGCGCAGGTTGCGCCGGTCGAGCAGGCGGAACACCGCCTCGCTCTGGCTGAGTGGGTAGGCCGGGCGGCCGTCGTGGCCGTTGACCCCGTACACGATGGCCGGTGCCGCGGTGGCAGGTGCGGCAGCGACGGCGAGGACGGCAGCGAACAGGCGCAGCAGCGGGCGCAGCAGGGAAAGAGACATGGCGTTCCCGGCGGAAGCGGCCCGGGGCGGGCACGGGACCAGCCTAGCAAGCCCGGCCACGGGCATCGGCGCCAATTCCCGGGACTGCGGTGCGGGTCGCACTCCGCCGGGATCGGCCTGGAGGCGCGCCATGCCGGGCGTCCAGTGATCGGGACTGGCGCTGCCTGGCGACGCGCGCACCTGCCTCGCCTTGGGTGCCCACTGGTGTCGTCATGGCCGCCTGCAGCCGCCGCGCGCAGGTGCCCGAGTGGACCACGGGGGCCGATCGGCGCTGCCCGGAAACGCGACAGGGGCCGTGCGGCCCCTGTCGGTGTGCATCGTGTCGGCGCGGTGGATCAGCGCTGCATCTGCGAATTGGACTGCCCGGTGGCGGCGGACTTCTCGCCGGCGAACGGGTTGAGCTTGCGGATCATCCACGGGTACTTCGGCCAGTTGCCGGTCAGCCACGGGTGCTGCGGGTCGTTGAGCTCGAGCACGCGGCGCGCGTCGGCGGCCAGGGTCTTGTTGCCCAGGTGGGTGTAGGCATCGGCCAGCACCGCCACCGCGTCGTTCTGGTAGGCGCTCTGCGGGTAGGTCTCGAGCAGGTAGGTGGCACGCGAGGCGGCCGACACCCAGGCGTCGCGGCGCAGGTAGTACAGCGCGTTGTCCAGCTCGTGCTGGGCGAATACGTTGCGCAGGGCGATCATGCGCGCGCGCGCGTCGGCGGCGTAGCGGCTGTTGGGGTAGCGCTCGGCAACGGTGTTGAAGTCGGCGTAGGCCTGCTGCGGGGTGGACAGGTCGCGGCGGCTGGGGTCCAGCGACCACACCCGGCGCAGGAACACCGTGTCGCGGTTGGAGTTGGACAACCCGCGCAGGTAGTACATGTAGGCGATGTTGCGCTGGGTCGGGTAGGTGCGGATGAAGCGGTCGATGGTCGACACCGCGTCGTCGTGCTTGCCGGCCTTGTACTGGGCGTAGGCGCTTTCGATCATCGCCTGCTCGGTGTAGTTGCCGTACGGGTACTGCGCGATCAGCCGCTTGAAGCTGCTCTCGGCGCCGGCCCAGTTGCCGCTCTCCATCTGCGCATGCGCCTTCTGGTAGAGCTGCTCGACCGGCATCCCTTCTTCGGGGTTCTTCTTCTGACGGTGGCAACCCGTCGCCACGACCAGCGTGACCAGCAGCAGGGCGATGAAACGGACGTGCGCGGACAGCGGGACGGAGCGTCGGATCATGGGTTCGGGCGCGGCAGGGCAGGAATACGAAGGGGCGATGATAGCCTAGTGGCCTGTCCTGCGACTGACTATGGCCGCCGCGACCCCCTTTTTCCGACCCAAGCCGTGCCCCTGCCATGCCCCATACCCCCCCGGATCTCCCCGAGGACGCCGTCAGCGACGGCCCGCGCCAGGCGCGCGTCCCCGATCACGCCGCCGGCCGCCGCTTCGACGCGGTGCTGGCCGAACTGTTCCCCGAATACTCGCGTTCGCGCCTGGCCGAATGGATCAAATCCGGCGATGCCCTGCTCGACGGCGCCCCGGCGCGGCCGCGCGATGCGCTGCGCGGCGGCGAGATCGCCAGCCTGCACGCGGTGCTGGACACCCAGACCCACGCCCTGCCCGAGGACATCCCGCTGGAGGTGCTGTACGAGGACGACCAGGTCATCGTGCTGAACAAGCCAGCCGGGCTGGTGGTGCACCCGGGCGCCGGCAACCCCAGCGGCACCCTGGTCAATGCCTTGCTGTACCGCGACCCGGGGCTGTCGGCGCTGCCGCGTGCCGGCATCGTGCACCGCCTGGACAAGGACACCAGCGGCGCCATGGTGGTGGCGCGGACCCTGCAGGCGCATACCTCGCTGGTGGCGCAGCTGTCGGCGCGCGACGTGCACCGGCAGTACCTGGCGGTGGTGGTAGGGGCTCTGGTCTCCGGCGGCACCGCCAATGCGCCGATCGACCGCCATCCGCGCGACCGCTTGCGCATGGCGGTGCGCGAGGACGGCCGCGACGCGGTCACCCACTACCGGCTGCGCGAGCGCTTCCGCGCCCACACGGCCCTGGAATGCCGCCTGGAGACCGGCCGCACCCACCAGATCCGCGTGCACATGGCGCACCTGAAGCACCCCATCGTCGGCGACCCGCTGTACGGCGGCCCGCTGAAGCTGCCCAAGGGCGCCAGCGAGGAGCTGATCGGTGAACTGCGTGGCTTCAAGCGCCAGGCGCTGCACGCCGAGACCCTGGAGTTCAAGCATCCCTCGAGCGGCGAGCCGGTCCGCGCCACCGCGGCGGTGCCGGCCGACCT
>NZ_AQOK01000036.1:0-3567 GCF_000364645.1 Xanthomonas sp. SHU 308
CGCGACGCCGGCGCCAGCAGTCGTTCCGGCCGCGGCTGCGGCCGCGGTCGCCGAACCGGAAATGGCGATGGTGCCGCCGCTGGCGCCGCCGCCGCGCACCCACGCCGCCGTGTCCGATACGCCGCGCGCGCTGCACAGTGCCGAGGACTGGCTGGAACTGGTCGCCGATTGCGGCCTGAGCGGCCCCTCGCGGCAGCTCGCCGCCAATGCCGCCTTCGTCAGTCATGCCGAGGGCGTGCTGCGGTTGTCGCTGTCGCCGGGCTTCGAGTACCTGCAGTCGGAACGCTCGCTGGGCGAACTGGCCGCGGCGTTGGCCGATGCGCTGGGCCAGCGGCCGAAGATCGTCATCGAAAGCGGCATCGCGGTCGATGCCGAAACCCTGCATGAGCGCTCGCACCGGCAACGCGGCGAGCGCCAGAACGCGGCCGAGACCGCGTTCATGAACGACCCGGCGGTGCAGGCGCTGATCCAGCAGCAAGGCGCGCGGGTCGTCCCCGATTCCATCCGTCCCTACGATGAGTGAACCACGATGCGCGGCAATATCGCCCAACTGATGCAACAGGCGCAGAAGATGCAGGAAAACCTGCAGCGCGCCCAGGAAGAACTGGCCAAGCTGGAAGTCACCGGCAGCGCCGGCGGCGGCATGGTCAACGTGACCCTGACCGGCGCCAAGGAGTGCCGCAAGGTGCGGATCGATCCGAGCATCCTGGCCGACCAGGAAATGGCCGAGGATCTGATCGCGGCTGCGTTCAACGATGCGTCCAACAAGATCGATGCCGAATCCAAGGCGCGCATGGGCGCGGCCACCGCCGGCATGCCGATCCCGCCGGGCATGAAGCTGCCGTTCTGAGTTGCCGGGATTGGGGATTCGGGATTGGGGATTCGCGGTTTTTCGCGAGTGCGCTGCCCTTCCTGCTTCGGTGAATTCCTCTGGCAGGAGCGGCTTCAGCCGCGACCGGTCAGGTCAAGCCGTCGCGGCTGAAGCCGCTCCTACGAAAACATCGCGTGACAGCGATGTTTCTTTTACGAATCCCCAATCCCTACTCCCGAATCCCCAACCACAATGAGCTCGCCGCTGCTCGAACAACTGATCGATGCGTTCCGCGTGTTGCCTGGCGTCGGCCAGAAGACTGCGCAGCGCATGGCGTATCACGTGCTCGAGCGCGAGCGCGAGGGTGGGCAGCGGCTGGCCGAGCGGCTGCACGAGGCGATCGAGCGCATCGGTCATTGCGCGCAATGCCGCGATTTCAGCGAGACCGAGGTCTGCGCGATCTGCGCCAGTCCCGCGCGCGACCGCCAGCAGCTGTGCGCGGTGGAGTCGCCGGCCGACCGGCTGGCGATCGAGCACGCCACCGGCTACCGCGGGCTGTACTTCATCCTGCAGGGCCGGCTGTCGCCGCTGGACGGCATCGGCCCGCGCGAGCTGGGCCTGGACCGGCTGGCCGCGCGGCTGGCGCAGGGCGAGGTAGCCGAGCTGATCATCGCCACCAACTCCACGGTCGAGGGCGAGGCCACCGCGCATTACCTGGCGCAGCTGGCGCGCCAGCACGGTGTGCGGCCGAGCCGGTTGGCGCAGGGCCTGCCGCTCGGCGGCGAGCTGGAGTACGTGGATCGCGGCACGCTGTCGCACGCCTTCGGCAGCCGCAGCGAAGTGCCGCGCACCGGCACCGGCGAATAACCGCCGCACGCGGCTGCGGTGCGACGCCGAATTGGGCTATAACGGCGGCCCCTTCTTTCGTTCCGGGCGCGCTCCATGGACACCATCTTCGGCAAGATCATCCGTCGCGAAATTCCGGCCAGCATCGTCTACGAGGACGACGCCGTGCTCGGCTTCAAGGACATCGCGCCGCAGGCGCCGGTGCATGTGCTCTTCATCCCCAAGCAGGTGGAGATTCCGACCCTGGACGACCTGGCGCCGGAGCAGGCGACCCTGGTCGGCCGGCTGGTGCTGGCCGCGGCCAGCTACGCGCGCGAGCAGGGCCTGGCCCAGGACGGCTACCGGGTGGTGATCAACTGCCGCGAGCACGCCGGGCAGACCGTGTTCCATCTGCACCTGCATCTGCTCGCCGGCGCGCCGCTGGGGCGCTTCGGTACGCCCTGAGCAGCGGCTGGCGCGAACGTGCAGGCATAAAAAAACGCCGCTGGATCAGCGGCGTTTTTCGTTGCGGCAGAAACGCAGGGCTTACCACCAGCCCCAGCGCGGACCCCACGGGCCCCACGGGCCGCCCCAGGGGCCGTACGGATAGGCGGGCACCACTTCGACCTGGCGCACCACCGGCCACAGGTACACCACGTCCGCGTCCATCTTCGGCAGGCGGTAGTCGTACTCGCCGATGCGGGTGTTGTCGTAGCCGGACACGTGGCCGATGAAGGTCACCTCGCGGCCGGGCTCGAACACCGCCGGGTCGTAGAAGCCGGCGCGGCAGGCGATGAAACGGCCATCGCTGGCGTCGGCGGCATCGCTGTCCGGACGGCCGCTGGCATTGAGCGGGCGCGACAGCATCTGGAAGCAGGTCTGGCCCTGGCCGGGCGTGGTCTTGATGATCTTGCCGCCCCAACGCACCGGCGCGCCGGCCTGCTGGCCGGCGACCGAGTCGCGCGGGCTGACGGGCGCGAACTGGCCCTGCAGCGGCTTGGGGGCGGTGGCGCAGGCGCCGAGCGCCAACGCAGCGATCACGGGGAACAGCAGGCGAATCTTCATCGGGATGCTCCAGTGGGCGGACGGTGCCTGCGCAGGTCGCGCAACAATGAAGCGCTGTCCGAATCAGCGCCAGCGTAGCGCGCATCGGCGAAACGCCGGCTGAGCGGAATCAGGCTCGCATCGCCGGTTTCCCGCTGTACGCGCGCCGCCCACGCCAGGGCCGGTTCGTGCGGTTCGCGGCCCTGGCCACGCCGGGCGTAGCGCCAGCCCAGCGCCCGCCAGGCCCGCAGCAGCGGATCGCGTTCGCGCTCGCCGCGGGCCAGCCACCAGGCCATCGCACCCAGCAGCAGCACCGCGAACCCGGCGAACAGGGCCACCAGTTGGCCGGGATCCAACTTCGGTACGCCGAACTGACTGAGCAGGCGTTGCTGGCGGTTGGCGTCGAAGGACAGCACCAGGTCGTTCCAGCCGCGTCGTGCCCAGTCGGCGAGGTCGCGCCAGTGCCAGTCTGCGCCGCCGCCCTGCGCGCCGGCATCGCTGCCCAGACGGTCCTCCAGGGTGTCGTAGATGCGTTCCGGCGCCACCGCCGCGGTCGGGTCCACCCGCACCCAGCCGCGTTGCGGCAGCCACACCTCGGCCCAGGCGTGTGCGTCCATGCGCCGCACCACCCAGTAGTCGCCGAACGCATTGCGGGTGCCGCCGGCATAGCCGGTGACCACGCGCGCAGGAATGCCGGCGCCGCGCATCAGCACCACGAACGCCGAACTGAAGTGCTGGCAGAACCCGGCCTTCTGCTGGAACAGGAACTCGTCCACGCCGTCGCGGCCGGGCAGCGGCGTCTCCAGGGTGTAGGCGAAGTCGCGGCGAATCCATTGCAGGGCGCGGGCGACGATCGCCGCATCGTCGGCGCCGGCCTGCTGCCGCCA
>NZ_AQOK01000037.1:0-16346 GCF_000364645.1 Xanthomonas sp. SHU 308
ACGTTGACGTGCGGCTTGGTGCGCTCGAACTTACCCTTTGCCATGTCTTCTCTACCTCGTGATTCGTATTGGGGGACGAGCGAGCGGGATGCGGCGCGGATCGAGTCCGCGGCACGCATCCCGTCGCTCTAATCTCAGTTCTTCTTGATGACCGAGTCGGCGATATTGGCCGGCGCTTCGGCGTAGTGGTCGAACTCCATCGAGAAGGTGGCGCGACCCTGCGACATCGAGCGCAGCGTGGTGGCGTAGCCGAACATTTCGCCCAGCGGCACCATCGCGTTGATCACCTTGCCCGACGGGCTGTCGTCCTGACCCTGCAGGATGCCGCGACGACGGCTCACGTCGCCCATCACGTCGCCCAGGTAATCCTCCGGGGTGACGATCTCGACCTTCATGATCGGCTCCAGCAGCACCGGGTTGGCCTTGTTGAAGCCTTCCTTGAAGCCCATCGAGCCGGCGATCTTGAACGCCATTTCCGACGAGTCGACGTCATGGTACGAACCGTCGATCAGGCGCACCTTGACGTCCACGATCGGGTAGCCGGCCATCACGCCGTTGGCCACCGCTTCCTGGATGCCCTTGTCCACCGCCGGGATGTATTCCTTCGGGACCACGCCGCCGACGATCGCGTTCTCGAAGGTGTAGCCCTGGCCGCGTTCCTGCGGCTCGATCTCGAGCACGACGTGACCGTACTGGCCCTTACCGCCGGACTGACGCACGAACTTGCCTTCCTGCTTGACCGCCTTGCGGATGGTCTCGCGGTAGGCCACCTGCGGCTTGCCGACGTTGGCTTCGACGTTGAACTCGCGCTTCATGCGGTCGACGATGATTTCCAGGTGCAGCTCGCCCATGCCGCGGATGATGGTCTGGCCGGACTCTTCGTCGGTGTTGACGCGGAACGAGGGATCTTCCTGCGCCAGACGGCTCAGCGCGATGCCCATCTTTTCCTGGTCCGACTTGGTCTTCGGCTCGACCGCCATCGAGATCACCGGCTCCGGGAACACCATGCGCTCCAGGGTGATGATGTGGTCCTGCGCGCACAGCGTGTCGCCGGTGGTGACGTCCTTCAGACCCACCGCCGCGGCGATGTCGCCCGCGCGCACTTCCTTGATCTCTTCGCGGTTGTTGGAGTGCATCTGCAGGATGCGACCCACGCGCTCCTTCTTCGACTTGACCGGGTTGTACACCTGGTCGCCGGAGTTCAGCGTGCCCGAGTAGACGCGGAAGAAGGTCAGCGAGCCGACGAACGGGTCGGTCATGATCTTGAACGCCAGCGCCGAGAACGGCGCGGTGTCGGTCGCCGGACGGCTGTCTTCCTTCTCGTCCTCGTCGATGCCCTTGACCGGCGGACGGTCGCTGGGCGACGGCAGCAGCTGGATCACGCCGTCGAGCATGGCCTGCACGCCCTTGTTCTTGAACGCGGTACCGCAGTACACCGGCACCACTTCCACCTTCAGGGTGCGCTCGCGCAGACCGCCCAGGATCTCGGCCTCGGACAGGTCGCCCTCGTTGAGGTACTTGTCCATCAGGTCTTCGTTGGCTTCGGCCGCGGCCTCGACCATGAACGCGCGCGCTTCGGTGGCCTTGTCGACCAGGTGCGCGGGGATGTCGCGGTATTCGAACACGGTGCCCTGCGAGGCGGTATCCCAGTGGATCGCCTTCATCTTGACCAGGTCGACCACGCCCTCGAAGCCGTCTTCGGCGCCGATCGGCACCTGCATCGGCACCGGGTAGGCGCCCAGGCGGGCCTTCAGCTGCTCGACGACCTTGTCGAAGTTGGCGCCGGTGCGGTCCATCTTGTTGACGAACGCCAGACGCGGCACCGCGTACTTGTTGGCCTGACGCCACACGGTCTCGGACTGCGGCTGCACGCCGCCGACCGCGCACAGCACGAACACCGCGCCGTCGAGCACGCGCAGCGAGCGCTCGACTTCGATGGTGAAGTCCACGTGCCCGGGGGTGTCGATGATGTTGAAACGGTGCTGCGGCATGGACTTGTCCATGCCGGTCCAGAACGCGGTGGTGGCCGCGGAGGTGATCGTGATGCCACGCTCCTGCTCCTGCTCCATCCAGTCCATCGTCGCGGCACCGTCATGCACCTCGCCGATCTTGTGGCTGACGCCGGTGTAGAACAGGATGCGTTCGGAGGTGGTGGTCTTGCCGGCATCGATGTGAGCCATGATGCCGAAGTTGCGGTAACGCTCGATGGGAGTGGTACGGGCCACAGGGAGCCTCTCAAATTTCTTGGATTTCGGATGGCCGAACGCCGCCTTGCGGCGGCCTTCGGATTTGTGCCACGCGCAACGGCGCAGCTAGCGGCACTCAGATGGTGCCAGCGGGCCCCGTTTCCAAGGCCCGGAAGGTCACCAGCGGTAGTGCGCGAACGCCTTGTTCGCTTCCGCCATGCGGTGAGTCTCTTCGCGCTTCTTGATGGCGCCGCCACGGTTTTCCGAAGCATCGACCAGCTCGGCCGCGAGCTTGCGCGGCATCGAGTTCTCGCCGCGCTTGCGCGCCGAGTCGATCAGCCAGCGCATCGCCAGCGCCATGCGACGGGAGGAACGCACCTCGACCGGCACCTGGTAGGTGGCGCCGCCGACGCGGCGGGACTTGACTTCGACCGCCGGAGCGACGTTGTCCAGCGCCTTCTGCACCAGCTCAATGGCGTTGGGGTTCTTCTCGCCGATCACGTCCATCGCGCCGTACACGATCTTTTCGGCGACCGACTTCTTGCCGCTCAGCATCACCATGTTGATGAAGCGGGCGATGGTTTCGCTCCCGTGCTTGGGGTCCGGGAGAACGGCGCGCTGCGGCGTATTACCTTTACGAGACATGTGTACTTTCCCTTAGCTCTTCGGGCGCTTGGCGCCGTACTTGGAACGACCCTGGCGACGCTTGGCGACGCCGGCGGCGTCGAGCGAACCGCGCACGGTGTGGTAGCGCACGCCCGGCAGATCCTTGACGCGACCGCCGCGGATCAGGACCACGGAGTGCTCCTGCAGGTTGTGGCCTTCGCCGCCGATGTAGCTGATGACCTCTTCCTGGTTGGTCAGGCGCACCTTGGCGACCTTGCGCAGGGCCGAGTTCGGCTTCTTCGGGGTGGTGGTGTACACGCGCGTGCAGACGCCACGGCGCTGCGGGCACTTGTCCAGCGCCGGAGAGGCGCTCTTGTAGGTGGTCGCCTGCCGCGGCTTGCGGACCAGCTGGTTGATCGTCGCCATCAGTGGATTCTTCTGATTGAGGCCGTCGGGCCTGGATGCGTGAAAACGAAGGCAGGCCGAAGGACGGCCTGCCGAGACAGGAAAGTATAGCGGGCAAGTCAAAGCGCCGTCAACACAACGGAATTTTTACTTGCTGGCCCGTCCAGGGCCGGAATACGGGGCGCTTCCGCTGCGCCCCCTTTCGCGTGGTAGACCGGCCCCGCGGGCGGGACCGGTCCGGCGTGCCGCTTACTCTTCGCTGCCGGCAGCCGCCGGGGCGGAGGTCTCGACCGCCGGCTCGGCGCTGCCGCCGGACAGGGTCTGCATCTCCGACTCGGTCAGGCCGCTGGCGTTGCGGCGGCGCGTGTTGTGGTAAGCCAGGCCGGTACCGGCCGGGATCAGGCGACCCACGATCACGTTTTCCTTCAGGCCGCGCAGCGTGTCGCTGGTGCCGCGGACCGCCGCCTCGGTGAGGACGCGGGTGGTCTCCTGGAACGACGCGGCCGAGATGAACGACTCGGTCGCCAGCGACGCCTTGGTGATGCCCAGCAGCACCGGCTCGTACTTGGCCGGCAGCTCGTTGCGGGTCACCAGGCGGGCGTTCTCCTCGATGACGCGCTGGCGCTCGGCCTGCTCGCCGTTGAGGAACTTGCTGTTGCCCTGGTCGGTGATCTCGACCTTGCGCAGCATCTGCCGGGTGATGACCTCGATGTGCTTGTCGTTGATCTTCACGCCCTGCAGGCGGTACACGTCCTGGATTTCCTTGACCAGGTACGCGGCCAGCGGCTCGACGCCCAGCAGACGCAGGATGTCCTGCGGGCTCGGCTCGCCGTCCACCACGGTTTCGCCCTTGGCCACGTGCTCGCCTTCGAACACGATGATCTGGCGGTACTTCGGGATCAGCTCTTCGTGCTCCGACCCGTCGGTGTCCTTGATGATCAGGCGCTGCTTGCCCTTGGTGTCCTTGCCGAAGCTGATGATGCCCGAACGCTCGGCCAGGATCGCCGGATCCTTCGGCTTGCGCGCTTCGAACAGGTCGGCCACGCGCGGCAGACCACCGGTGATGTCGCGGGTCTTGGACGCTTCCTGCGGGATCTTGGCGACCACGTCGCCCACGCCGACCGGCGCGCCGTCCTGCAGGTTGACGATCGAGCGCGGCGGCAGCAGGTACTGCGCCGGCAGATCGGTGCCCGGGATGGTCAGGTCGTTGCCCTTGGCGTCGACGATGCGCACGATCGGGCGCAGGTCCTTGGCCTGGGTGCCGCGACGCTTCGGATCGGTGATCTCGCGCGACGCCAGGCCGGTCAGTTCGTCGGTCTTCTCGATGACGGTGACGCCGTCGATGAAGTCGATGAAGCGGATGAAACCGGCCACTTCCGACACGATCGGGTGGTTATGCGGATCCCAGTTCGCCACCGACTGGCCGGCCTTGACGGCGTCGCCGTCCTTGGCGGTGATGGTGGCGCCGTACGGCAGCTTGTAGCGCTCGCGCTCGCGGCCGTGGCCGTCGAGCACCGACAGTTCGCCCGAACGCGACACCGCCACCAGCGAACCGTTGGCGTGCTCGACCGACTTGAGGTTGTTGAACTTGATCGAACCGGTGGTCTTGACCGTGATGTTGTCCACCGCTGCCGCACGCGAGGCCGCGCCGCCGATGTGGAAGGTACGCATGGTCAGCTGGGTACCCGGCTCGCCGATCGACTGCGCGGCGATGACGCCGACCGCTTCGCCGATGTTGACCAGGTGGCCACGGGCCAGGTCGCGGCCGTAGCAGCGCGCGCACACGCCGAACGCCGATTCGCAGGTGATGGTCGAGCGGACCTTGACCGACTGCACGCCGGCCTCTTCCAGCTTGGCCACCCACTGCTCGTCGAGCAGGGTGTTGCGGGTGACGATCGGATCCTCGTCGTTGCCCGGCAGGAACACGTCCTCGGCCACCACGCGGCCGAGCACGCGGTCGCGCAAGGGTTCGACCACGTCGCCGCCTTCCACGATCGGGGTCATGGTCAGGCCGTCGGTGGTGCCGCAATCCGGCTCAGTGATCACCACGTCCTGCGCCACGTCGACCAGGCGGCGGGTCAGGTAACCGGAGTTGGCGGTCTTCAGCGCGGTATCGGCCAGACCCTTACGGGCACCGTGGGTGGAGTTGAAGTACTCCTGCACGTTCAGGCCTTCGCGGAAGTTCGCCTTGATCGGCGTCTCGATGATCGAGCCGTCCGGGCGGGCCATCAGGCCGCGCATGCCGGCCAGCTGACGGATCTGCGCCTGCGAACCACGCGCGCCGGAGTCGGCCATGATGTACAGCGAGTTCATCGACTTCTGGTCGATGGTCTCGCCCTTGGCGTTGACCACCTTCTCGGTGCCGATGGTGTCCATCATCGCCTTGGCGATACGCTCGTTGGTGCGCGACCAGATGTCCACGACCTTGTTGTAGCGCTCGCCGGCGGTGACCAGACCGGACTGGTACTGCTCCTGGATTTCCAGCACTTCCTGCTCGGCTTCGCCGAGGATGCCCTTCTTCTCCGACGGGATCAGCATGTCGTCGATGCCGATCGACACGCCGGCACGGGTCGCGTAGGCGAAGCCGGTGTACATCAGCTTGTCGGCGAACACGACACTGTCCTTCAGACCCAGCTGGCGGTAGCTGGAGTTGATCAGGCGGCTGATGTTCTTCTTGGTCAGCTCGGTGTTGGCCAGCGCGAACGGCAGGCCTTCCGGCAGGATCTCGGCCAGCAGCGCACGCCCGATCGTGGTGTCCACGATCGAGGCCTTCTTGGTGCGGTTGCCGTCCTCGTCGATCACCGTCTCGGTGATGCGGACCTTGACCTTGGCGTGCAGTTCGACCGCACGGTTGTCGTAGGCGCGCTTCACTTCGGCGATGTTGGCGAAGACCATGCCCTCGCCCTTCTTGTTCTCCAGCGCGCGGGTCATGTAGTACAGACCCAGCACCACGTCCTGCGACGGCACGATGATCGGCTCGCCGTTGGCCGGCGACAGGATGTTGTTGGTGGACATCATCAGCGCGCGCGCTTCCAGCTGCGCTTCCAGCGACAGCGGCACGTGCACGGCCATCTGGTCACCGTCGAAGTCGGCGTTGAACGCGGTGCAGACCAGCGGGTGCAGCTGGATCGCCTTGCCTTCGATCAGCACCGGCTCGAACGCCTGGATGCCCAGACGGTGCAGGGTCGGCGCACGGTTCAGCAGCACCGGGTGCTCGCGGATCACCTCTTCCAGGATGTCCCAGACTTCGGCTTCTTCGCGCTCGACCAGCTTCTTGGCGGCCTTGATGGTGGTGGCCAGGCCTCGACGCTGCAGCTTGGCGAACACGAACGGCTTGAACAGCTCCAGCGCCATCTTCTTCGGCAGGCCGCACTCGTGCAGACGCAGGGTCGGGCCGACCACGATCACCGAACGGCCGGAGTAGTCCACGCGCTTGCCGAGCAGGTTCTGGCGGAACCGGCCCTGCTTGCCCTTGATCATGTCGGCCAGCGACTTCAGCGGGCGCTTGTTGGTGCCGGTGATGGCACGGCCGCGACGGCCGTTGTCCAGCAGCGCATCGACCGATTCCTGCAGCATGCGCTTTTCGTTGCGCACGATGATGTCCGGCGCGTTCAGCTCAAGCAGGCGGCGCAGGCGGTTGTTGCGGTTGATGACGCGGCGGTACAGATCGTTCAGATCGGAGGTCGCGAAGCGGCCGCCGTCCAGCGGCACCAGCGGACGCAGATCCGGCGGCAGCACCGGCAGCACGGTCATCACCATCCACTCCGGGCGGTTGCCGGACTCGATGAAGGCCTCGATCAGCTTGATGCGCTTGGTCAGACGCTTGAGCTTGGTTTCCGAACCGGTGCTGGCGATCTCTTCGCGCAGGCGGGTCATCTCCGACTGCAGGTCGATGGTGCGCAGCAGTTCGTACACGGCCTCGGCGCCCATGGCGGCGTCGAAGTCGTCGCCGTGCTCCTGGCGCGCGGTCAGGTACTGCTCTTCGGTCAGCAGCTGGCGGCGCTCCAGGGCGGTCAGGCCCGGCTCGGTCACCACGTAGGCTTCGAAGTACAGCACGCGCTCGATGTCGCGCAGGGTCATGTCCAGCATCAGGCCGATGCGCGACGGCAGCGACTTCAGGAACCAGATGTGCGCGACCGGCGAGGCCAGGTCGATGTGGCCCATGCGCTCGCGGCGCACCTTGGCCAGGGTCACTTCGGTGCCGCACTTCTCGCAGACCACGCCGCGGTGCTTCATGCGCTTGTACTTGCCGCACAGGCACTCGTAGTCCTTGATCGGGCCGAAGATGGCGGCGCAGAACAGGCCGTCGCGCTCGGGCTTGAAGGTCCGGTAGTTGATGGTTTCCGGCTTCTTCACTTCGCCGAAGGACCACGAACGGATCAGGTCCGGCGAGGCCAGCGCGATCTTGATCGCGTCGAAGTCCAGCGTCTGGCGCTGCTGGTTGAAGAGGTTGAGCAGGTCTTTCATTTGATTTCTCCGGGAATCGGGAATAGCGAATAGGGAATCGTTGGAAGCGGAGAGGCGGGACAGGAAACGCCGGCGGCCTGTGGGCAAACGCCCGGGCGGTTTCCTAGTCCCGACTCCTCATTCCCTGCCCTCAGTCTTCCAGTTCCATGTTGATCGCCAGCGAGCGGATTTCCTTCACCAGCACGTTGAAGGACTCCGGCATGCCGGCGACCATCTCGTGCTCGCCGTCGACGATGTTCTTGTACATCTGGTTGCGGCCCTGCACGTCGTCGGACTTCACCGTCAGCATTTCCTGCAGGGTGTAGGCCGCGCCGTAGGCTTCCAGCGCCCAGACTTCCATTTCGCCGAAGCGCTGGCCGCCGAACTGCGCCTTGCCGCCCAGCGGCTGCTGGGTGACCAGCGAGTACGGGCCGGTGGAGCGCGCGTGCATCTTGTCGTCGACCAGGTGGTTCAGCTTCAGCATGTGCATGTAGCCCACCGTGGTGTGGCGATCGAACGCCTCGCCGGTGCGGCCGTCGTACAGCTGGGTCTGGCCACTGATCGGCAAGTCGGCGAGTTCGAGCATGTGCTTGATCTCGGCCTCGGTGGCGCCGTCGAACACCGGGGTGGCCATCGGCACGCCGTCGGTCAGGTTCTTCGACAACGCCAGCAGCTCCGCGTCGCTGAACTGATCCAGATCCACGCGGTCCTCGCCCAGCTTCTGGTCGTGGTTGTAGATCTGCGCCAGGAACTTGCGCAGGTCGGCGACCTTGGCCTGGGCCTCGAGCATGTTCTGGATCTTGCGACCCAGGCCCTTGGCGGCCCAGCCCAGGTGCACTTCCAGCACCTGGCCGATGTTCATACGCGACGGCACGCCCAGCGGGTTCAGCACGATGTCCACGGTCTCGCCGTTGGCCATGTACGGCATGTCCTCGATCGGCTGGATCATCGACACGACACCCTTGTTGCCGTGGCGACCGGCCATCTTGTCGCCGGGCTGGATGCGGCGCTTCACCGCCAGGAACACCTTGACCATCTTCAGCACGCCCGGGGCGAGGTCGTCGCCGGCGGTGATCTTGCCGCGCTTGTCGGCGAAGCGACGCTCGAACTCCTTCTCGTGCGCCTGGATCTGCTTCTGCGCGCGCTCGATCGCCTCGGAGGCGTCCTCGTCCTTCATGCGCAGCGCGAACCAGTCGGACTTCTTCAGGCCGTCCAGGTAGGCGTCGCTGATGGTGTCGCCCTTCTTCAGGTTCGGACCGCCGTTGGCGACCTTGCCGATCAGCTGGCCACGCAGACGCGCATAGATCGCGCTTTCCAGGATGCGGAACTGGTCGTCGAAGTCCTTCTTGACCCGCTTGATCTCGTTTTCCTCGATCTGGCGGGCACGCTTGTCCTTCTCGATGCCGTCGCGGGTGAACACCTGCACGTCGATGACGGTGCCGTCCATGCCCGGCGGCACGCGCAGCGAGCTGTCCTTCACGTCCGAGGCCTTCTCGCCGAAGATCGCGCGCAGCAGCTTCTCTTCCGGGGTCAGCTGGCTCTCGCCTTTCGGCGTGACCTTGCCGACCATGATGTCGCCGGCGCGCACTTCCGCACCGATGTACACCACGCCGCTCTCGTCCAGACGGTTCAGCGCCTGCTCGGACACGTTGGGGATGTCGGCGGAGATTTCCTCCGGTCCCAGCTTGGTGTCGCGCGCCACGCAGGTCAGCTCTTCGATGTGGATCGTGGTGTAGCGATCCTCTTCCACCACGCGCTCGGAGAGCAGGATGGAGTCTTCGAAGTTGTAGCCGTTCCACGGCATGAACGCGATCAGCATGTTCTGGCCCAGGGCCAGCTCGCCGATGTCGGTCGAGGGGCCGTCGGCCAGCACGTCGCCGCGCGCGATCACGTCGCCCACGTTCACCAGCGGACGCTGGTTGATGCAGGTGTTCTGGTTGGAGCGGGTGTACTTGATCAGGTTGTAGATGTCGACGCCGGCGTCGGTGCCGCCGCCGATCTCGGCCTCGTTGACCTTGACCACGATGCGGCCGGCGTCGATCTGCTCGATCACGCCGCCACGGCGGGCGTTCACGGTCACGCCCGAGTCGCGCGCCACGGCGCGCTCGATGCCGGTACCGACCAGCGGCTTCTGCGCACGCAGCGTCGGCACGGCCTGGCGCTGCATGTTCGCGCCCATCAGTGCGCGGTTGGCGTCGTCGTGCTCCAGGAACGGCACCAGCGCGGCCGCGATCGACACGGTCTGCATCGGCGACACGTCCATGAAGTGCACTTCCGCCGGCGGCTTCAGCAGCGACTCGCCCTGGTAGCGGCACGGCACGAACTGCTCGGTCAGGCGGCTCTTGGCATCGTGCAGCGCGTTGGCCTGGGCGATGACGTATTCGTTCTCTTCGATCGCCGACAGGTACTCGACTTCGTCGGTGATCTGGCCGTCCACGACCTTACGGTAGGGCGTCTCGAGGAAGCCGTACTGGTTGGTGCGGGCGTACACCGCCAGCGAGTTGATCAGGCCGATGTTCGGGCCTTCCGGCGTTTCGATGGTGCAGACGCGGCCGTAGTGGGTCGGATGCACGTCGCGCACTTCGAAGCCGGCGCGCTCGCGGGTCAGACCGCCCGGACCCAGCGCGGAGACGCGACGCTTGTGCGTCACTTCCGACAGCGGGTTGTTCTGGTCCATGAACTGCGACAGCTGCGAGGAGCCGAAGAACTCCTTGATCGCGGCGGCCACCGGCTTGGCGTTGATCAGTTCCTGCGGGGTCAGGCCTTCGGACTCGGCCATCGACAGACGCTCCTTGACCGCGCGCTCGACGCGGACCAGGCCCACGCGGAACACGTTCTCGGCCATTTCGCCGACCGAACGCACGCGACGGTTGCCCAGGTGGTCGATGTCGTCGACCACGCCGCGGCCGTTGCGGATCTCGGTCAGGACCTTGATCACGTCCAGGATGTCGGAGCTGTCGGCGTGCTCGGCGACCAGGCGCTTGGACTCCTCGTCGTTGCGCTCGCCGAAGTACTTCTTGTCGTACAGCACCGACTCGCCGGTGACTTCCTTGCGGCCGACACGGCGGTTGAACTTCATGCGGCCGACCGTCGACAGGTCGTAGCGCTCGAAGGTGAAGAACAGGTTGTGGAACAGGTTCTGCGCGGCGTCCTTGGTCGGCGGCTCGCCCGGACGCATCATGCGGTAGATCTCGACCAGCGCCTCGAGCTGGGTCTTGGTCGGATCGATGCGCAGGGTGTTGGACAGGTACGGGCCGCGATCCAGGTCGTTGACCCAGAGCGTGCCCACGGCATCGACGCCGGCCTTGCGGAACGCGGTCAGCTGATCTTCGCTGATTTCGTCGTTGGCGCTGGCCAGCAGTTCGCCGGTCGAGGCATCGACCACGTCGTGCGACAGGATGCGGCCGACCAGGTACTCGTCGGGCACGGCCAACGCGGCGATGCCGGAGGCCTCGAGTTGCTTGACGTGGCGCGCGGTGATGCGCTTGCCGGCTTCGACGATGACCTTGTCGCCGTCGGCCAGGTCGAAGTTCAGGGTCTCGCCGCGCAGGCGCTCGGGCACCAGCTCCAGCTGCACGCCTTCCTTCGGGTCGATGTGGAAGGTGTTGATCTCGAAGAACTCGGACAGCATCTCCTCGTTCGAGTAGCCGAGCGCGCGCAGCAGGATCGACACCGGCAGCTTGCGGCGGCGGTCGATACGGGTGAACAGCGCGTCCTTCGGGTCGAACTCGAAGTCCAGCCAGGAGCCGCGGTACGGGATGATGCGGGCGCTGTACAGCAGCTTGCCCGAGCTGTGGGTCTTGCCGCGGTCGTGGTCGAAGAACACGCCCGGCGAGCGGTGCAGCTGCGAGACGATGACGCGCTCGGTGCCGTTGACGATGAAGGTGCCATTGTCGGTCATCAGCGGGATTTCGCCGAGGTAGACCTCCTGCTCCTTGACGTACTTGATCGCCTTGGTCGAGGACTCGCGATCGTAGATCACCAGGCGCACGGTCACGCGCAGCGGCGCGCCGTAGCTCATGCCGCGCTGGCGGCATTCACGCTCGTCGAACACCGGTTCGCCGAGCTTGTAGCCGACGTACTCCAGCGCCGCGTTGCCGCTGTAGCTGGAGATCGGGAACACCGATTTCAGGGCCGCGTGCAGGCCGTGGTCCGAACGCTTGTTCGGGTCGGTGTTCTCCTGCAGGAATTCGCGGTAGGAATCCACCTGGATGGCGAGCAGGAACGGCACTTCGAGAATCGAGCGCTGCTTGCCGAAGTCCTTGCGGATACGCTTCTTTTCGGTGAACGAATAAGACGTCATGAGGTATCACCTTGGCTGATGCGGGCCACGCGTCCGCGGCCCTGAGTGAACATAAATTGTCAGTTGGAAGTCGCTGGTATTGCCGGCACCAGCACGCCTTCTCCCGCTACTTCCAACTACCAACTCGGTGGTGAAGCGGGGACTGGGGAATGGAGAAAGGGGAATCGTGGAGCGCACGTAGCGTGGCTGTTCCGATTCTCCATTCCCGATTCCCGGTTTCCGCCTGAAACGGCCAAAGGCCGGGGGCTTTCGCCCCCAGCCTTCAGTGCATCGCCTTGAACGGCTGGCGATGCAAGGGACTGCTTACTTGACTTCGACCTTCGCGCCAGCGGCTTCCAGGTCCTTCTTGAACTTGTCGGCGTCTTCCTTCGACACGGCTTCCTTCAGGACGCCGCCGGCCTCGGTGAGGTCCTTGGCTTCCTTCAGGCCCAGGCCGGTGATGGCGCGGACGGCCTTGATGACGTCGACCTTCTTGGCGCCGGCGTCGATCAGGATGACGTTGAACTCGGTCTGCTCTTCGACCGGGGCGGCGGCCACGGCCGGACCGGCAGCGGCGACCGGGGCGGCGGCGGAGACGCCGAACTTGTCTTCGATGGCCTTGACCAGCTCCATCACTTCCATGAGGGTCTTTTCGGCGATTGCGTCGACGATCTGCTCGTTAGACAGGGACATTGTGATTACCTTTAGAATTTTTTCTGGATGAGCTTCTAGTGAACCGTTTCAGGTGTCGCGAACTTAAGCCGTTTCGGCCGGGGCTTCCGCTTCGGCGTCGGCGGGCGCGGCGTCGCCGCCACCCTGCTTGTCGCCCACGGCCTTGACCGCACGGGCGAACATGCTCGCCGGCTCGGCCAGGACGCGTGCCAGCATGGCCAGCGCCTGCTCGCGGGTCGGCAGCGACGCCAACACCTCGAGATGAGCGGCCGGATACAGCTGACCACCCAGCGACACGACCTTGGCCTGCAGCTTGTCGTTACCCTTGGCGAATTCCTTGATCAGACGACCGGCAGCGCCGGGTTCTTCCGTCGAGAACGCATACAGCAGCGGACCGACCAGCGCGTCCTGGACGCACTCGTATTCGGTACCGGCAACGGCACGCGCGGCCAGGGTGTTCTTGACAACACGCAAGTACACACCGGTTTCGCGCGCCTTCTTGCGCATCGCGGTCATTTGCGAGACCGTGATGCCGGCGTACTCGGCAGCAACCAAGGAGTGGGCCTTCGCGGCGACGTCGGCCAGTTCGGCGACGACTTCTTGCTTCTGGGACAGATTGAGAGCCATTGCACTCCTCCGTTAAAGCCGGGAGTTGAAATGCGCGACCTGGGATGCGTCAGGAGCGATACCACCGCTCTTGCCGATCCCCAATCCCGAATCCCGAATCCCTGCTTCAAACTTACTCCGCTCGCGGCTCCTGCCGCTTGCGGTCCTGGGCGGCCTCCATCCTGGATGCCGGGGATGCCGCATGGCATCCCAGTTGGTGGCCGTTCCAGACCTGGAGTGAGCGCGCCCGGAACACCGGGCTGGCCTGCACCAGAAAAACTCCAGAAAGGCGGCACCATCTACGCCGGCTGGCCCCGAGGGGCTGATTAAGCGATCCCGCTGTACCGACGGCGACTCCTTGCCGTGTCGAGCTTCCGTGCCCGTCGTCGGTGTGCGCAGACCGCGCCTGCGGTCTTTGACGGCTTCGCGTCGGGTTGCCCCGGGCGACGCCTTCAAAAGGGTGACACCGGCGCCGCACCTGACGGGCGGCGCCGTGTTGCGATTACTTCAGGGACAGCGACGCCTGATCGATGGTGACGCCCGGACCCATGGTCGAGCTCACCGAGATCTTCTGCAGGTAGGTGCCCTTCGAGGTCGCCGGCTTGGCCTTGACCAGGTCCAGCAGCAACGCCTGCAGGTTGCTCTTCAGCGCGTCGTCTTCGAAGCTGGCCTTGCCGATGGTGCAGTGGATGATGCCGGCCTTGTCGGTGCGGTAGCGCACCTGGCCCGACTTGGCGTTCTTGACCGCTTCGGCCGGGTTGGCGGACACGGTGCCGACCTTGGGGTTCGGCATCAGGCCGCGCGGGCCCAGCAGGGTGCCCAGCTTGCCGACGACGCGCATCGCGTCCGGGGTGGCGATGACCACGTCGTAGTTCAGGTCGCCGCCCTGCATCTTCTCGGCCAGGTCGTCCATGCCGACGGCGTCGGCACCGGCGGCCAGCGCCTCATCGGCCTTGGCGCCGGCGGGGGCGAACACGGCCACGCGCACGCTCTTGCCGGTACCGGCCGGCAGCACGGTGGAACCGCGCACCTGCTGGTCGGACTTCTTCGCGTCCACGCCCAGGCGCACGGCCACGTCGACGGCTTCGACGAACTTGGCCTTGCTGGTGGTCTTGACGATCTTCAACGCTTCGTCGATCGAATACGCCTTGCCCGGCTGCACGGCAGCACGGATCGCTTTCTGTCGCTTGGTCTGTGCCATTGCTTAACCCTCCACCGTCAGGCCCATGCTGCGGGCGGAACCCGCAATCGTGCGTACCGCCGCTTCCAGCTCCGCCGCCGTCAGGTCGGCTTCCTTCGCCTTGGCGATCTCTTCGAGCTGCTTGCGGGTCACCTTGCCCACCTTCTCGGTGTTCGGGCGCTTGGAGCCGGAGCTGACGCCCGCGGCCTTCTTCAGCAGCACGCTGGCCGGGGTGCTCTTGGTGACGAAGGTGAAGGTACGGTCCGAATAGGCCGTGATGATGACCGGAGTCGGCAGGCCCGGCTCCAGCTTCTGCGTGGCGGCATTGAACGCCTTGCAGAATTCCATGATGTTCAGGCCACGCTGACCCAGCGCAGGACCGACCGGCGGCGAGGGGTTGGCCTGACCGGCCTTCACCTGCAGCTTGATGTAACCGACGACTTTCTTTGCCATTTTAGTGTCTCCGGGTGCTAGCGCCTAAACCGCAGGCTCCCCATCGCGACGGGAAAATCACGTGTCCCGCCATCACGTTTTTGAAGTGCGCAGAAAGCCGCCTCGCGGCGGCTTCCGTTCTGCCCGGCGGCTTGCCTGGACAGGGAGCCGCGCAGTATAGCAGAGATGTTGGCGCCCGGCGCAGCCGCGCCGGGGCGGGCTCAGGCCTTCTCGACCTGGCCGAATTCCAGCTCCACCGGGGTGGAACGGCCGAAGATCAGCACCGCCACGCGCAGGCGGCTCTTCTCGTAGTTGACTTCCTCGACCACGCCATTGAAGTCGTTGAACGGACCATCGGTGACACGAACCATCTGGCCCGGCTCGAACAGCACCTTCGGACGCGGCTTCTCCACGCCATCCTGAACACGCTGCAGGATCGCATCAGCCTCTTCGTCACGGATCGGCAGCGGACGATCGGCGGTACCGCCGATGAAGCCCATCACCTTCGGCGTTTCCTTGACCAGGTGCCAGCTTTCGTTGTCGATGCGCGGAATGCCGCCTTCGTCGTGGGTTTCGATCTGGACCAGGACGTAACCCGGGAAGAACTTGCGCTCGGAACGGCGCTTCTGGCCGGAGCGCATCTCGATCACTTCCTCGGTGGGCACCAGCACGTCACCGAAGCGCTCCTGCATCTCGTCACGCGCAATACGGTCGCGCAGCGCTTGGGCCACGGACTTCTCGAAGCCTGAATAGGCGTGAACGACATACCAACGCTTCACTGCTGCACTCTCCTCAACGGCTCACGAACCACTGCATCAGCTTCTGGATCAGGAAATCGAACCCGCCCAGCAACAGACTCAGAATGATCACCACCACGATCACCACCCAGGTGGTGCGGATGGCTTCCTGGCGGGTCGGCCACACCACCTTGCGCAGTTCGAAACGGGATTCGGACAGGAACTCGCGGCCTTCGCGACCCTTGGCGGTCAGCAGGAACACCGC
Source organism: Xanthomonas sp. SHU 308 (assembly GCF_000364645.1). Taxonomy (NCBI): domain Bacteria; kingdom Pseudomonadati; phylum Pseudomonadota; class Gammaproteobacteria; order Lysobacterales; family Lysobacteraceae; genus Xanthomonas; species Xanthomonas sp. SHU 308. The sequence goes on from NZ_AQOK01000037.1 coordinate 15,818, forward strand.
GGCACCGGCGACCAGACCGGCCACCACCGCCAGTCCGCGCAGCGGACCGGACCAACTCCCCAGCTGTGCAGCACGGCTCGCATCGCCGAACCAGAACCAGACAAACAGGCCGGCGACCACCAGCAACGCAGCGATGACGTACTTGACGATATCGCCACCGACAGAGGCGGCGGGGCCTTTGGAATGCTCGATCTTGCTGTTCATCCGACTCTTGCTGCTATGCGACCGAGGTCACTGGATAGGGAGCGGCAGATTGGCACGCCAGGAGGGACTCGAACCCCCAACCTGCGGTTTTGGAGACCGCTGCTCTGCCAATTGAGCTACTGGCGTGTAGTAAGAACGACTGCACTTCCCTGAGACGGCGAAGGCGGACCGAAGGTTCCGGCCCGCCCTTCGCTGAACCCGACGGCCGTAGCCGCCTGCACCTCGTCGGATTCCGGCGGCCGAGACCGCCATCCTGCCGTCGAGCCCGGCGGCCTGCGCCGCCGGAGGGCATTACTTGATGATCTTGGCCACCACGCCGGCGCCG
>NZ_AQOK01000038.1:0-10539 GCF_000364645.1 Xanthomonas sp. SHU 308
CGAGAACGCGCTGGCGGCCGGCGTGGTCGAGGCGATCGCCTTCGCCGCGCACGACGTCGCGGCGTTGCCCGCGCCGGCGCAGGCGTTGGGCACGGTGGTGTGCAATCCCCCCTACGACGAGCGCCTGGCCGCCGACGCGGCGCTGTACCGGCGCCTGGGCGATGCGCTCAAGCGCGCGGTGCCGCAGTGGCGCGCCAGCCTGCTGTGCGGCAGCGACGAACTGGCCTATGCCACCGGCCTGCGCGCGGCCAAGAAATACCAGATGTTCAACGGCGCGCTGGAATGCCCGTTGATCGTCTGCGACCCGATCGCGGTCGCGCCGCGCGCGGGCGCCAGCGAGGAGCCGCGCGCGCTCAGCGACGGTGCGCAGATGGTCGCCAACCGCCTGCGCAAGAACCTGCGCAAGTTCAAGGCCTGGCGCACGCGGGCGGGGATCAGTTGCTACCGCGCCTACGACGCCGACCTGCCCGAGTACGCGGCGGCGATCGACGTGTACCAGGAAGACGGCGGCCAGGCGCGCACCTTCCTGCACGTGCAGGAATACGCGGCACCGGACAGCATTCCCGACGCGGACGTGCGCCGCCGCCGCAACGAACTGCTGGCGGCCGCGCGCGAGGTGTTCGCGGTGCCGGCCGAGCAGGTGGCGCTGAAGACCCGCGAACGCGGCAAGGGCGGCAGCAAGTACGGTCGCTTCGAGCAGCGCGGCGAGTTCCTGGTGGTGCGCGAGCACGACGCGCTGCTGCGGGTGAACCTGTTCGACTACCTGGATACCGGGCTGTTCCTCGACCACCGCCCGCTGCGAGGGGTGATGGCGCAGCAGGCGCGCGGCAAGCGTTTCCTCAACCTGTTCTGCTACACCGGCGTGGCCAGCGTGCAGGCGGCGGTGGCCGGCGCCGATTCCACCACCAGCGTGGACCTGTCCGGCACCTATCTGCAGTGGTGCGCCGACAACCTGGCCTTCAATGGCAAGGGCGGCGCCCAGCACCGGCTGGTGCAGGCCGACGCGCTGAGCTGGCTGGAGGCGGAGAAGAACCGCTACGACGTGATCTTCTGCGACCCGCCGACCTTCTCCAATTCCGCGCGCGCCGAGGATTTCGACATCCAGCGCGAGCACGTGCGGCTGTTGCGCGCGGCGGTGGCGCGGCTGATGCCCGAGGGCGTGCTGTACTTCTCCAACAACTTCCGCCGCTTCAAGCTGGACGAGAACGCGCTGGCCGAATTCGCGGTGTGCGAGGAGATCAGCGCGCAGACCATCGACGTGGATTTCGAGCGCAACCCGCGCATCCACCGCGCCTGGCGTCTGCAGCGGCGCTGAGAAGCGGTGCCTCGTGTGTCTTTCTGCAGGAGCGGCTTCAGCCGCGATGGGCGTGACCGGTCACGCCCGTCGCGGAGCGTAGTGCGCTGTTGCTTCTCCATCCGGGAGAAGGGGCACCGAAGGCGCGGGTGAGGGGACGGGCGACGCCGCGTGTCCTCGATCTCTGCGCGTCGCTTCGCGCCGTCCCCTCACCCCAACCCTCTCTCCCGGGGGGAGAGGGGCTTGTATCAACTGCCGTGATGCCCCAGCGCGGCCTGCGCCTTGCCGCGTGGCGGCGGGTCATCCTCGGTCTCGCGCTCGTTCCAGTACGCCTGGATCTGCAGGATCTGCGGCAGGATCGCCTCGAACAACTCGACCAGACGTGGCTCGAACTGGCTGCCGGCCTTGTCGCGGAACAGCGCCATCGCCTGTTCCAGCGGCCATGCGTCCTTGTACGGGCGCGGTGAGGTGAGCGCATCGAACACGTCGGCCAGCGCCACGATCCGTGCCGATTCGGGAATCTGCGTGCCTGAAACGCCGGCCGGGTAACCGCCGCCGTCCCAGTGCTCGTGGTGGTACAGGGAGACCTCGGCGGCGAGCCGGAACAGCGGCGCGCTGCTGCGGCTGAGGATGTCGTAGCCGATCCGCGGGTGCCGCTTCATGACCTGCCACTCGTCGGCGTCCAGCGGCCCGGGCTTCTTCAGCACCGCATCGGGGATGCCGATCTTGCCGGTGTCGTGCATCGGCGCGGCCTGTTCCAGCAGGTCGGCGTCCTCGCACGACCAGCCGGCGGCCAGCGCGAGCGCGCGGGCGTAGGCGGCCATGCGCCAGATATGCGTGCCGGTGTCCGAGTCGCTGTAGTGGCCGGCCATGCCCAGCATCTGGATCGCGTCGCGGTGGCTGTCGGCCAGGCTGGTGGCGCTGACCAGCGACAGGTGGGTGCGCACCCGCGCGCGCAGGATGCTCGGCGAGTAGGGCTTGGTGATGTAGTCCACGCCGCCGGCGTCGAACCCGATGCTCTCGTCGGTGTCCTTGTCCTTGCCGGTGACGAAGATGATCGGGATCGCCGCGCTGCGCGCATCTTCCTTCAGGGTGCGGGCGAGGGTGTAGCCGTCGATGTCGGGCAGGTCGACATCCAGCAGGATCAGCGCCGGGCGGTGCTTGGCCACCCCGCGCAGGGCTTCGGCGCCGTTCTTGGCAAACACCAGCGCGTAGTCCTCGCGCAGGAGTTGGCGGATCAGCGCCAGGTTGCTGGGTTCGTCATCGACACAGAGGATGCAAGGCTGGGTCATGGTGGGTTCCCCGTCGGACACGCGCCGCCGCGCGGGCGGCGCACTCTCAATCGCGTGCATCGGCCAGCCATCGCCTGACTTGAGCCTCGGCTTCGCGGAAGGAAAAATTCTCCAGCAACAGTTGCAGTTCGGCGGCCTGTGCCGCCGGCAGGACCGGCGCCAGTTGCCGCAGCGTGCGGTCGATGCGGTCCGGATCGTCGCTGTCCAGCACCTGCAGCACCTGATACCAGGACGCCTGCAGCGTCGCCGGATCGACCGCGGCGAGGTTCGCTGCCGCGGGTGGCGCCGCACCCTGGGTGGCGTCGGCGAAGCGCAGCACTTCGGCCGCGGTGTCGGCCATCGCCGCGGCCAGCGCGGCGATCTCGGCATCGGCCTGCGTCGGCGCCGTGCTCAAGCGTTCTTCGAGGGCGGCGCTGGCGATGCTCAACGCCGGCAAGGCCAGCGATCCGGCCGAGCCGCGCAACTTGTGCGCCAGCGACACGGCCTCGGCCGGCCGTTGCGCTTCCACCAGGGTGCGGACGCTGGCCGCCGGGTCGGGATGTTCCTGCAACAGCTTCAGCAGATAGCGCCGATACGGCTCGCGTTCGCCCCAGAGCCGCTGCGCCTGGACGGTATCGAGCAACGCAGGGTCGCTGACCGGCCAGTCGTCCGCCGGCAGCACCGGCGGTGGCACCGCCAGCGGCAGCAGCGGCAGCGCGGTCAGGTTCGGCGGCAGGAACCGGCGGATGATCGCGATCAGGTCCTCGACCTGGAACGGTTTGGCGATGAAGCCGTTCATGCCGCTGGACAGCGCCATCTCCTGCTGCTGGCGATAGGCGCCGGCGGTGAGGGCGATCACCGGCACGGCGGCCAGGTCCGGATCGGCACGCAGTTGCCGGGTGGCTTCGTAGCCGTCCATGGTCGGCATCTGCACGTCCATCAGCACGACGTGGAAGCGGCCGGGATCGCGGCGTAGCCGCTGCAGCGCCTGGGCGCCGTCCTGCGCCAGCTCGACCAGCGCGCCTTCGCCTTCGAGGATGCGCTGCGCGACCTCGCGGTTGATGTCGCTGTCGTCGACCACCAGCAAGCGGGCCCCGGCCAGGCGTGCGACGCCGTCGCCGGGCGCTGCCGCGGGCAGCTCGCCGTTGCGACGCGCCAGCAGCATGGCGATGGTGCGCTGCAGGGCCGAGGCGGTGACCGGCTTGGTCATCACCGCATCCACGTCGGCGACGCCAGGCTGCTGCTCCTGGATCATGCGCCGCTCGTAGGCGGTGACCATGACGATGATCGGCTGCCGGTCCGGCGCCGATTGCGCGCGGATGCGCTGGGCCACACTCAACCCGTCCAGGTCGGGCATGCGCCAGTCCAGCAGGATCACGTCGAACTCGGCCCGTTCCGGCGCGGCCGCGGCCAACGCGGCGGTGCCGCTGGACACCGCTTCCACCTGCCAGCCGAAGCCGTTGGCGATGTCGGTCAGGCTGCGTCTCACCAGGTCGTGGTCGTCGGCGATCAGCACCCGCCGCGCCTGCGCCGGTGCGTCGTCGTCGGCCGGTGCCGGCGCCACCGTGAACGGAATGACGAAGTAGAAATCGCTGCCCTGACCGGGGGCGCTCTGCACTTCCAGTTGCCCGCCCATCAGCTCCACCAGGCGCCGGCTGATGGTCAGGCCCAGGCCGCTGCCGCCGTAGCGGCGGCTGGTGGAGGTGTCGGCCTGCAGGAACGGCGAGAAGATCAGGCTCTGCTTCTCGCGCGGGATGCCGATGCCGGTGTCGCGCACCGAGAACAGCAGCTTGAGCTTGCCGGGTTCGGCGCCGGGGAAGGCGCGCACCGACAGCGCCACCTCGCCCTGTTCGGTGAACTTGATGGCGTTGCCCACCAGGTTGATCAGCACCTGGTTCAGGCGCAGCGCGTCGCCGCGCAGCCAGCGGCAGCCCGGCGGCAGCGGCTCGACGATCATCTCCACCGGCTTGGCGCTGGTCGCCGAGGTCATCAGCGCGGCGATGTTCTCCAGCAACTCGTTGAGATCGAACGGCGCCGATTCCAGGTCGATGCGTCCGGACTCGATCTTGGAGAAATCGAGGATGTCGTTGATGATCTCCAGCAGGTTGCGTGCGGACAGCTCGATCTTCTGGATCATGTCCTGCGCCGCCTGCGACAGCGCGCTGTGCCGCAGCAGGTACAGCATGCCCAGGATCGCGTTCATCGGCGTGCGGATCTCGTGGCTCATGTTGGCCAGGAAATCGCTCTTGGACTGGTTGGCGCTTTCGGCCGCGTCGATCGCCAGGCGCAGCTCGCGCTCGCGCCGCTTCTGCTCGGTCAGATCGACCGCGATGCCGAGGTAGCCGATCACCCGGTCGTCGTCGTCGCGCAGCGTGCTCAGGGTGAGCAAGACCGGGAAGGCGTGGCCATCCTTGCTCAGGTAGGTCCACTCGCGGGTGTCGCTGCGTCCCAGCGTGGACAGCGCGGCCACCGACTCGAACGAGGGCTGCACCGGCATGCCCGATTGCGCGGCCATGCGCTCGGCGCGTGCGCTCAGCTGTTCCGGATCCAGGAACAGGCCGGTGGCCTTGCGCCCGATCAGCTCGTGCGCGGCGTAGCCGAGCAGCAGTTCGGCGGCCGGATTGAACAGGGTGATGACGCCGTCCGGGTCGGTGGCGACGATCGCGTAGCCGGCATTGGCCAGGATCGCGCGCTGCAGTGCCGAATAGGTCACCAGTTCGCTGGTGCGCTCGGCCACCTGCTGCTCCAGCGTGGCGTTGAGCTCCAGCACCCGCGCCTGCGCGCGCACCTGTTCGGTGACGTCGTGCAGCAGGTGCGAATGGCCGATGGTGCCGCCGCGGGTGCCGGCGATCGGCGAGACGCTGGCCAGGACGCTGACGGTGTGACCATCGCGGTGGCGCAGCTCGCGGACGCCGTCGCCGCTGTCGATGGGATCGCGGACGTGCGCGCCCAGCAACCGCTGCAGCGGCTGGCCGATGGCCTGCTCCGGGGTGTAGCCGAAGATGCGCTTGGCCGCGGGATTCCAGTGGGTCACGCGGCCGTTCAGGTCTTCGGCGACGATCGCTTCGCTGGTGCCGGCGACCAGGGCGGCCAGTTGGCTCTGCTCGCTGAGGATCAGGTCGCGGCGGCGCAGGCTGGTCAGGAACACGTACAGCAGGGTGGCGAGCAGCAGCGCGATACCGGCGGCCAGCGCGCCGGCGAACAGCGGCGAGATCTGGTCGAGCGAGCGCACGAAGCCCGGCGTGGCGCGTGCACCGATACGCCACTGGCGTCCATAGACCGCCAGGGTGCGCTCGGCGGTGGGGCCTCCGGCCAGGATCGGTGTGGCGTCGTCGCGATAGAACGGCTGCCCAGGGTTCAGGCTGTCGGCCAGGCTCAGCTGCAGCGCGTTGCTGTGGTCGTCGGAGGAGGCCAGTACCTCGGTGATGCTCAATGGCGCGTATGCCCAGCCGCTGGTGGCCTGCCAGCGCTGTTCCGGGGTCTGCAGCGGCAGGCCTTCGCGATACACCGGCAACAACAGCAGAAAGCCGCTCTTGCCCAGCCCCGGCCGCTGCACCAGGCGGATCGGCGCGGTGATGGTGGGCTTGCCCGAGTGTGCGGCGGCGATCGCCGCGTCGCGTCGCGCCGGTTCGGAGGCGATGTCGAAGCCCTGCGCCGGCGTGTTGGACTCCACCGGCTGGATATAGACGATGACGAAGCGGTCGCCGTCGTGCGGGGCCAGCTCGCGGATCTGCAGCGACGGTGCGCCGTCGGCGCGGGCCTGCTGCAGGAACGCCGCCTCGTCGGCGCGCGGCACCCGCTGGATGTAGCCGAAGCCGCGCACCCCGGGAAACTCGCGCAGATAGTCGCGCGAGGCGCTGTAGCGGGAGAAGCGCTCGCGCGAGATGCGGTCGCCGCCGGCCGCGATCACCGCACCGCGCGCGCCGCGCAGGCCATGCTCGTACATGTCCAGGCGCTGCCGCAGATCGCTGGCCACGTGCGAGACCAGTTGCTGGAAGCGCGCCTGCGCCTGCGCGCGGTTGCGCTGCTGCACGCCATGCGCGATCAGCAGCGCGGCGAGCAGCCCGACGGCCAGCACGGCCAGGGCGGCGAGCCGCGCAAGCCGCGCAGGGCCGGCGATGGGTGTCCGGCGTTTCTTCGACATGCTCCCCTTCCCTCTGGCGAACGCGCGTTCGGCACGCGCATCGGCTTCCCCCGACCGGTTGCGGGATGGCGTTCACAGCGGCGACGCAGGCCCCGCAGGTCGTCCCCCAACGCTAGCGCGGGCGTGGCGGTCGCGCCAGCCCTTCGGTGCAAAGAGTCGAGGCGTGTCTACACCTTGCTGCGTGGATGGCACCGGGTGCCGCGGGTCGGCGGTCCGTCGTGGGGTGCGTGCGTCGCATCGTGCGTCGGCAGCGGGCCGGCCGCTCGAGCGGCGCAGTGCATCCTTGCCATGCACGCTCAGCCAAGCAGCGTGACGGCAGCGTGCAGCGCCAGCCCGATCAATCCGCCGACCAGGGTGCCGTTGAAACGGATGTACTGCAGGTCGCGGCCCACGCTCAGCTCCAATTGCTCGACCAGGTGGCGTTCGTCCCAACCCTTCACGGTCTGCGCGATGTGCTCGGTGACGCCGCTGCGCAGGCGCTGGGTCAGCCGCTCGGCGCCGCCGAGCAGGTGCTGGTTGAGCGCCTCGCGCAGGGCCGGATCCTGCGCCAGCGACTGGCCGAGCGCGCCGAGGGCGCGCTGCAGGTGCTGCACCAGCGCGCCGTCCTGGCGCGACAGGTCCTCGCGCAGCGCAGCATGGATCTGATCCCACAGGCCCTGCACGTACGCCTGTACGCCGGGGTGGTCGATCAGCCGCTGCTTCAGCGCCTGCACTTTCTCGGCGGTGGCGGGATCGGCGCGCAGCCGCTGCACGTAGCCGCCGAGCCAGCGCTCGTAGTCCTGGCGCAGCGGATGCTGCGGTTGCGACAGCACCTCCTGCAGTTCCTCCAGCAGCGCGTGCGCCAAGCGCTCGGCGAGGGTGTCGGCGATGCCTTCCACCGGCTTCACCCATTCCACGGTGCCGACCAGCTTGGGCCATTCGCGCCGCGCGTACTTGACGATCATCGCCGACACCCGCTGCTTGACCGCGGCATCGTCCAGGTGCCGGCCGAGCCGGGTCAGCGCTTCGTCGAGCAGTGCGTGGTGGCGGCCGTCGGCGGTGAGCAGGCCGAGCAGTTCGCCGGCGGTGGCGGCGGCGTCCCAGTCGCGCAGCCGCGCCACCACGAAACCATGGATGCGGCGCCGCACTGCCGCTTCGTCCAGCAGGTCCAGCGCCTGCAACGCCCAGCCGCGGGCCAGATCGGCCAGCCGTGCGGACTGCGCCGGTTCGGCCAGCCACTGGCCCAGTCGCGCCGCCGGATCGAACGCGCTGAGCTTGGCCAGCAGCGCGCCCGGTTCCAGGAACTGATCGCGCACGAACACCGCCAGGCTGTCGGCGATGCGCGCCTTGCCGTGCGGGATGATCGCGGTGTGCGGAATCGGCAGGCCCAGCGGATGCCGGAACAGCGCCACCACCGCGAACCAGTCGGCCAGTGCACCGACCGTGGCCGCTTCGCAGAAGGCGCCGACCCAGGCCCACACCCCGTGCAGGCCCATGGCATGGCTGAGCAGGAAGCCGCACAGCATCGCCAGCAACAACAGCGCCGCCAGCAGCTTCATGCGCCGCAGCTGCGCGCGGCGCGGATCGGGGGGCAGGGCAGGGGCGGAAGACACGCTCATGCGGCCGAGTCTACGCAGTGCGCGGTGAGCGCGGTTGCATGCGCGGCGGCGAGGTCATCCGGCCGCGGCACGGATGGCCGGTGCGCGTGGATCAGCCCGGCAACTGCGCGCGCAGCGCCGCCACTTCCTCGCGCAGCGCCTGGTTCTCGGCCTCGAGTTCGGCCACGCGCCGGCGCAGCGTGGCCGCCGTGTCGCCCTCGGCATCCGCCGCCGGGGCCGCGTCCTCGGCGGCGTCCGCAGGCGCCGGCTTGGGCTTGCGCTTGGACTCGCGGGCGCGCTTGGCGGCCTGCTTCAGTTCGTCCTTGCCGGCCATCGCCGCGGCGCGCTGTTCCTCCTCGGGCAGGCTGGCCACTGCCGCGGCGGCATTGATCGAGATCGCACCGGACTTGACCGCTTCCACCACCTCGGCTGCGGCCTGCTTCTGGATCTTCTCGATCTGCACCACCTGGCTGTTGCTGAGCCGCGCCACGCGCGCCAGTTCGGCGCGGCTGAGCGGTGCCGGTGCGTCGGCCCAGGGTGGCGTGTCGGTGTCGTTGGCGGTCTCGCCAGCCGCGTCCGGGTCAGTGGCGTCGGCCGCGGGAGCCTCCGCGGCGGCCACGCTGGCGCGCCGCTCGGCGAGGATCTCGCGCTTGCGCAGCGCCAGCACGCCACGCTGGAAGTCGGAGACGCTGCGCCGGCCCAGGTGCTGGTCGATCATCCACAGGTGCACGTCCTGCAGCGACTGGAAGCGGGTGTTCTGCACGGTCTGGAACGGCAGGCCGTGCTTCTGGCAGATGCCGTAGCGGTTGTGCCCGTCGACCAGGATGTCGCCCCACAGCACCAGCGCGTCGCGGCAGCCCTCGGCCAGCAGGCTGCGTTCCAGGGCAGCGTATTCGTCGGCGGTCAGCGGATCGATATAGGCCTTGAGGTCTTCTTTGACAACGATGTTCATCAACGGGCGGTGCGGCGTGGCGACGGGGGCGGCATTGTAGAGGCCGGGAATCGGGAGTGGGGAATCGGGAATGGCAACAGCGTGTGTCGCGGCCGCATGGCCTGAGTCGTTCGCGCATGCGGCGCTTTCCGATTCCCTACTCCCGATTCCCCATTCCCGGCTTCACCCCACCACCACCTCACTGATCTGCATCACCGGCGTCAGGTCGGTGTAGTTCTTGATGTCGCCGAGGATCTCCTCCGCATGCGGGCCGAAGCCGGCCTGGAAGGCCTCCACCGACTCGCTGAAGATGTGGCACATGCCGACGTAGGTCGGGTCGCTGCCGGGGGTGCCGCCGGACAGGCCCTTGTCCACGGTGTAGCGCAGGCAGGCGGCGCCCATGCGCGCCTGCAGCAGCGGCATGTGCGTGTCGCGGTAGTAGGCATGGTCGAAACGGGCGCCTGGCGTGTACGGGTACATCACGCTGACCTTGATCATGGAGCGGCTCCTGTGGCGGCGGTGGATCCCGGCCGGACGCCGGGGTGGCGCAAGGCTACACCCGGGCATGGTCGGCGCGTGTTGCGCTGCGGTGGGCCAAGCGCTTGGCGCTTGGCCGGGAATGGGGAGTCGGGAATGGGGAATGGCAACAGCAACAGCAACAGCAACAGCAACAGCAACAGCAAGGGATGCGCCTGCCCGTTGACCGGTGCGCGCCGCGGCGCTTTTGCGATTCCCTATTCCCGATTCCCCATTCCCAGCCCTTTACCGCATCGTCGGCATCGCGAACTCGGCGCCGGCCGCGGCCTCGGGCCAGCGCGCGGTGACGGTCTTGAGCCGGGTGTAGAAGCGCACTCCGTCCGGGCCGTGCACATGCAGCGGACCGAACAGCGAGCGCTTCCAGCCGCCGAAGCTGTGGAACGCCATCGGCACCGGGATCGGCACGTTGATGCCGACCATGCCGGCCTGCACCTGCCGCGCGAACGCACGCGCGGCGCCGCCGTCGCGGGTGAACACCGCCGCGCCGTTGCCGTAGTCGTGGTCGGCGATCAGGCGCAGCGCGGCGGCGGCGTCGGCCACCCGCACCACGCACAGCACCGGGCCGAAGATCTCTTCGCGGTAGATGCGCATGTCGCTGTGCACGTGGTCGAACAGGCTGCCGCCGAGGAAGAAGCCCCGCGGATGGTCGGGCGCGCCCGCCGGGCGCCCGTCGACCACCAGGCGCGCGCCCTCGGCCACGCCGCTGTGGATGTAGCCGAGCACGCGCTCGCGGTGCGCGGCGCTGACCAGCGGGCCCATGTCCGGTTCGTCGCGGCCGGCGTCGG
>NZ_AQOK01000039.1:0-7176 GCF_000364645.1 Xanthomonas sp. SHU 308
CGGCGCGGCGCGGCTGGTGGTGCTGTCCGGCCACGACGGCACCCTGACCCTGCTGGCCGGCATGCTCGACCTGCACTGGCAACTGCCCGGCTACCAGCCCGACCAGACCGTGCCCGGTGGCGCGCTGGTGTTCGAGCGCTGGCGCCGCGCCGACGGCGAACGCGTGATCCGCCTGCGCTACACCGCGCAGAGCCTGGCGCAACTGCGCGAACGCCGCGCGCTGACGGTGCAGGCGCCGCCGCTGGAGTCGCCCGTGTTCATCCCGCCGTGCAGCCGCGCCGACGCCGCCTACGACTGCCCGCTACCCGCCTTCGCCGCCGCGGTCGAGGCCGCGCTCGATCCGCAGTTCCTGACCCCATGACGCCACGTGCGCCGGCCCCGGCCGGTCGCGCGGCGGCATCGGTGCCTTCCGGCACCGCCCCTGGCGCTCGCGCCACCCGCTGTTCCTCCCAACCCGCAAGAGGCGATTCATGATCCAGCATCTACGCACCCTCGTGAGCTACGGCATCGGATTGAGCCTGGCCTGCGCCGGCGTGGTCCACGCGCAATCGGACGTCGGCGTGCTCGACGTGCTCACCTACAACGTCGCCGGCCTGCCGCAGGGCATCTCCAGCAGCAACCCGGCCGCCAACACCGCCCAGATCGCACCGAAGCTGGCGCCCTACGGCCTGATCAACGTGCAGGAAGACTTCAACTATCACGCCACCTTGTACGCGGGCGACCAGCACCCCTACCGCACCCCCACCAGCGGCGGCGCGGCGATCGGCGACGGCCTCAACACGCTGAGCAACTATCGCTTCGACGACTTCACCCGCATCAAGTGGGACAAGTGCAACGGCACCGACTGCCTCACCCCCAAGGGCTTCAGCTACATGCGCGTGCGCCTGGACGACGGCGTGCTGCTGGACGTGTACAACGCGCACCCCAACGCCGGCACCGAGAGCGCCGACCTGGCCGCGCGGCGCGCCAACATCAGCCAGCTCTCGCAGTTCATCCAGACCTGGTCGGCCGGCAACGCGGTGCTGGTGATGATGGACTCCAACACCCGCTACACCCGCGCCGACGACAACATCCGCACGCTGATCGCCGGCAACGGCCTGACCGATACCTGGGTGGAACTGGTCAAGGGCAGCGCCCCGGCCGCCGGCGGGGCGCCGCTGCTGTGCGGCACCCCGCCGACCAACGACTGCGAAGTGGTGGACAAGATCCTGTACCGCGACGCGCCGCAGCTGACCCTGGTCGCCAACCGCTACAAGCTCGACGACGGCAACTTCTACGACAGCGCCGGCAAGCCGCTGTCCGACCACTACCCGCTGGCCGCGCAGTTCGGTTGGGCGGTCGGGACCACCGTGCGCACCAGCGACCAGTTCGGCGGCCCGCACGGCACCCCGTTCAACGACATCGCCAAGGGCGCCGAGCAGCGCACCATCGCCAGCGTGACCCTGCGCGGCGCCTCGCGCCTGGACGGCATCGCGCTGGGCCTGGACAACGGCAGCACCCTGGCCCACGGCGGCAGCGGCGGCGACGCGGTCACGCTGCGCCTGGGCAGCAACGAGCGGCTGACCTCGGCCACGCTGAGCGTGGGCCAGTACAACGGCCACACCCGGCTGTTCTCGCTGAGCCTGCGCACCAACCAGGGCCGCAGCCTCAGCGCCGGCACGCCGACCGCCGAGACCTACACGCTCACCGCGCCCAGCGGCTGGCACATCGCCGGCTTCACCGGCCGCGACGGCGACGAGATCGACAAGCTCGGCGTGGTGTACCGCAAGGATTGACGGACCCGCGGGCGCCATCGCGCCTGCGGCACCGCAACGGCAACGGCGCGCGTGGCGACGCGCGCCGTTCGCCTTACCGAAGAAGAGGCGCCGGCTGCGACCTGCGGCCGGTCGCGCGCATCGACATGCAGCGAGCGGATGCACGTGGCTGACGGTGCGGATCGGAAATCTCCACACCAGGCCGCGCGATGCGGCCACGCGTCTATGTGGGCCGCACTCGCGCGCGCACCACCGCATCGCGATTCGAAGCGACGCAGTACACGGGGACGACGCGCCGCTGCCCGCCGACGCCGCAGCCTATTCGCTCGCCGCTTCCAGCGCCTGCGCCAGGCGCTCCACCGCGATCACCTCCATGCCCTTGACCGTACCGGTCTTGGGCGCATTGGCCTTGGGCACGATGGCGCGCTTGAAGCCGTGCGTGGCGGCCTCGCGCAGCCGGTCCTCGCCATTGGGCACCGGGCGGATCTCGCCGGACAGGCCGACCTCGCCGAAGGCGATGGTCTTTTCCGCCAACGGCCGATCGCGCAGCGACGACAGCACCGCCAGCAGCACCGGCAGGTCGGCCGCGGTCTCCTGCACGCGGATGCCGCCGACCACGTTGACGAACACGTCCTGGTCGCCGACCACGATGCCGCCATGGCGGTGCAGCACCGCCAGCAGCATCGCCAGCCGGTTCTGTTCCAGGCCCACCGCCACGCGCCGCGGATTGGACAGCGGCGAGGCATCGACCAGCGCCTGCACTTCCACCATCAGCGGCCGCGTGCCTTCGCGGGTGACCATCACGCAACTGCCGGGCTGGTGCGCGCTGCCGCCGGACAGGAAGATCGCCGACGGATTGGAGACTTCCTTCAGCCCCTTCTCGCCCATCGCGAACACGCCCAGTTCGTTGACCGCGCCGAAGCGGTTCTTGAACGCGCGCAGCAGGCGGAAGCGGCTGCCGCTCTCGCCCTCGAAGTACAGCACCGCATCGACCATGTGCTCGAGCACGCGCGGGCCGGCGATGCCGCCCTCCTTGGTGACGTGGCCGACTAGGAACACCGCGGTGCCGGTCTCCTTGGCATAGCGCACCAGGCGCGCGGCGCTCTCGCGCACCTGGCTGACCGAACCCGGCGCGGCGGTCAGCGCCTCGGTCCACAGGGTCTGCACCGAGTCGGCGACGATCAGCTTGGGCCGCGCCGCGCTGGCGTGCTGCAGGATGTGCTCGATGCCGGTCTCGGCCAGCGCGTTGAGGCCGTCCAGCGGCAGGTCCAGGCGCACCGCGCGGCCGGCGACCTGGCCCAGCGATTCCTCGCCGGTCACGTACAGCACCGGCAGCGTGCCGGCCATCTTCGCCAGCGCCTGCAGCAGCAGGGTCGACTTGCCGATGCCGGGGTCGCCGCCGATCAGCACCACCGCGCCCTCGACCAGGCCGCCGCCCAGCACCCGGTCGAACTCGCCGATGCCGGTGGACACGCGCGCCTGGTCGCGATGCTCCACGTCCTTGAGCGCGGTGATCTTCGGCGTCTCGGCCTTGCCGGCCCAGCCGCTGCGCCGCGCCGCGGCCGGCGCCTTGGCCGTGGCCGCGCTCTCCAGCACGATCTCGCTCAGCGAGTTCCAGGCGCCGCATTCGGTGCACTGGCCCTGCCATTTGTTGTATTCGGCGCCGCACTCGCCGCAGACATAGGCCGTTTTCGCTTTCGCCATCTGCTTCTGGTCCGCTCAGACAATGCACCAGCATAGTGGCTGGCGGTCTCAAGGTCCGCGACGCGGCGCCAGGCACCGCATCGCATTCGCTTCCCCAGCGTGTAACGCGGCGGCGGGAAGACGTCGCGCACTCGGCAGCGACGACGATGTACGGCGGCGCTGCTGCGTTTCCCCGCGACTGGTGACCCAAGTCGCCCGCGCATGGCCGCCGGGCGGCAGCAGGAGGCAGCCTGTGGTGCCGACGTCAGGTCAGACCGATGCTGCCCGGGACGATGTCCTCTTCGCTTATCGCGGCAGGGATGGCCGTCAGCGCGCCTTCAAGGCGGCAAGGAGGTGTTCCGCCTGCTCCCGTCGCCTGATGCGCACGAAGCGAATATGCGCGTACTGCGGGTCGTGCAGATCGGCCTGGTAGCGCGCGCGGTTGCTGCGCCAAGTCTTGAGCATCCAGATGATGATGGACTCCCGGCTAAAGAATGCGCGGCGAAAACTCTCGCGATTTCCCGTACCGGGCCACAGCTCATGTTTGTGCCAGGCCCGTTTGAACGCTCTGGCGACAGCCTGGAACAGCGTGCGCCAAAACCCATAGTCCACCCACACCACCAGGTCCACGTCGCGCCATTTCACGGGGCGCGTCCGGTTGTAGTTGCCATCCAGCACCCAGTCGGCAGAGGCGGCTAACGCACGCTCCAGTTCTTTCAGGAACACATCGTCCGGGGTCCCCTGCCAGTCCGGGCGCCAGTAGAGTCTGTCCATTTCGACATAGGGAATCGCAAGTTCCTTGGCGATCAGCCTGGCGAGTGTGCTTTTCCCGCTTGCGCTGGTGCCGACCACATTGATTTTCACCGCCTGACCTCGTCCCCGCAAAGAAGATCGGCCACCTCGGCCGCTCCCGCACGGTGCTGCGCTCGCTGCAGGAACGGCTTCACATGGACTGCGCCATCGGTGGCGACCAAACAATGAGCATCGCGCGCGCAACCGCCGCAAGCGACACGCGCCAGCACGACGACGACGACGCCGCACCGCGCACCGGCACACCGAAGCGCCGGGCGGCGATCGCGCTCGCCGCCCTCAACGCGCCTTGTACAACTCGCTCAGGCGATCCGGCGTGCCGGCGATGCGCTCTAGGTGCGGATACTGCAGGCCGCCGTAGTAGGCGATGCGCAAGGTGTCGTAGCGGTCGCCGCGCTTGACCAGCAGCTCGATCGGCGTGCTGCCGCCCTTGGCCGCGGTGACCGCGTCCTTGAGCGCCTCGGCGCTGTACTCGCGGCCGCCGACTGCGACCACGCGGTTGCCGGCGATGATGCCGGCATTGAACGTCGGGCTGTCCCACAGCACGGATTGCACCCGGCCCTGCTCGTCCAGGCTCAGGCCCAGCGAGTAGCTCAGGTCCAGGTTCTTGTTGCGCGCCTCGGAGGTCTTGCTGGCCGCGTTCGGCTGATCGGTATAGACCAGCTTCCAGCCGCTGGCCTCGATCCCGCCGACCAGCGACCCATGCTCATCGAGACGGCTGCGCAGCAGGCTCGCCCAGTCGTACTTGGCGATCCCATCGAGCGTGGCGACGATGTCGTCGAAGGTGTAGGTGTTCACGTCCCAGGCGCCGTCGTGCATGCCGAAGAACGCCTTGGCGAAATCGTCCAGCGAGCGCTTGCCGCCGCTGAGCTCGCGCAGCTTGGCGTTGACCTCCAGCCAGACCATCTGCCCGCCGGAGTAGTAGTCCTCGCTCATCTGGTAGCTGCGATAGGCGCGCGGCCGGCGCATCGACATGGTCGGGTCGTTGGTGGTGTCCTGCAGCGCGCGCCAGGCCAGGCCGGGACGGCCGCGCTGGTAGACCGCGGCGACGTTGGCCAGCATGTCGCGGGCCTGGTCCTGGGTCCACAGCCCCGCGCGCGCGGCGATCACCTCGCCCCAGAACTGGGTCTGGCCCTCGTACAGCCACAGCAGGCTGTCGCCCATCGGCACGTTGAAGTTGGGCGTGGCCAGGTCGGCGCCGCGCCGGTACTTGCCGTTCCAGGAGTGGTTGAACTCGTGCGCGAGCAGGTCGCGCATCTCCCAGCTCTTGTCCCACTCGGTGAAGTAGTCGAGCGGGCCGCTGTTCTCGCTGGAGCGATGATGCTCCAGGCCGATGCCGCCGAGCTTGTCGGTCAGCGCCAGCAGGAACTCGTAGTGGTCGAAGTGACGCGCGCCGTACAGCTTGTCCATCTGCTGCACCAGGGCCACGTGCGCCTTGATCTGCTCGGGCTTGGCCTCCAGCGACTTGGGCTTGTCGGCGAACACGTTCAGCGCCACCGGCGCCTTGCCCTTGTCGTCCAGCACGATGCGCTTGTAGTACTTGCCGGCGAACATCGGCGAATCGACCAGGTCGTCGAAATCGATCGGCTTGAACGTCACCGTATCGCCGCTGCGCCCGGCGGTTTCCAGCGCGGTGGCGTAGCTCCAGCCGGCCGGCAGGGTCACGCTGGCCTGCGCCTTGATGTTGCGCGCGTACACCCCGGCCGGATACAGCGCGGTGGTGTTCCACTGCAGGTTGAGCATCTCCGGGGTCATCATCACCCGGCCCTGGCCGTCGCCCTGCGAAGACAGGAACTGGTACTCGGCGACGATCTCGCTGACGCCGGCGGGCACGTCGATCTTGAACGCATAGACGTCGAACTGGTCGCGCGTCCACGGCAACACCTTGCCGTTGGCCTTGATCACCAGCCCGGCGAGCTTGTCGATCGGACCGGTCGGCGAATGGTTGCCGGGGATCCACTGCGGATACAGCAGGGTCATCGGCCCCGGCGTGGCCGGGATGGTGCTGCGCACGCGGAAGATACGGTGCGCCAGATCGGTGGCATCGACATCGATCTTCAACGTACCGGCGAAGGGCACGTCGCGCGGCGGGGCGGTCTGCGCCGTGGCCTGGAACGCGACAGTGGCGGCCAGCAGCAACGGCGCCATCCAGGCGGTGGACTTGTTCATGGGATCTCCAGGGGGCGAACGACAGCGGACAGGCAAACTCCCATGCTATGCCTGCGCCGCCGCCGCGTGCCATGCCATAGGTCATGCCCGCGGCGATCGCCGCGCACGGCGCCTGCCGCATTGGCCGGAGCCCTCAGCGCCCGGCCAGTTGGCTGCGCCGCTCGACGATGCGCGACACCAGGCCGTAGTCCATCGCCTCCTGCGCCGACATCCAGCAGTCGCGCTCGATGTCGGTCTCCACGCGCTCCAGCGGCTGGCCGGTCTCGCGGGCAATGACCTTGGCGATGCGGGCGCGCGCCTTGAGGATCTCGCTGGCCTGGATGGCGATATCGCTGGCCGGGCCGCCGGCGCCGCCGCTGGGCTGATGGATCAGGAACCGGGTCTGCGGCAGGCACACCCGGCGCTCGCGCGGCACGCCCAGGAACACGTGCGTGGCCGCGCTGCCGACCCAACCCGAGCCGATCATGTCGACCGGTGCGGAAATGAAGCGCAGCGCATCGTGGATGGCGTCGCCGGATTCCAGATGCCCGCCCGGCGAGGACACGATCATCGCGATCGGCGCATCGGACTCGGCATCCAGCGCCAGCAGATGGCGCACCGTCTGGTAGGCGCTGGCGTCGGTGATGGTGCCGAACAGCAGCAGGGTCCGCGCGCGGAACGCCTTTTCCTCGAGGAAGGCGGCGGACGGCGATTGCGCGGAGGGCGCGGCGGGGGACGTTTCGTCGGAACGCAGCATCGGCCTGTCTCCATGTATGGTGGG
>NZ_AQOK01000040.1:0-11865 GCF_000364645.1 Xanthomonas sp. SHU 308
TGGCTGGGCCGGCGGCCGCTGGTCGGCGCCGCGGCGCAGCCGCAGACCATCCACGACTTCGGCGGCTTCCCGCAGGCGCTGTACGCGATGCAGTACCCGGCGCCGGGCGCGCCGGCCGTGGCCCAGCAGGTTGCCGAGCTGCTGGCGCAGGCCGGGCTGGCGCCGGTGCTGGACGAGCGTCGCGGGCTGGACCACGGCGTGTGGGTGCCGCTGTCGCTGCTGTACCCGCATGCCGACATCCCGGTGGTGCCGCTGTCGATCCAGCCGGAACTCGGGCCGGAGCACCATCTGGCGCTGGGCCGCGCACTGGCGCCGCTGCGCGAGGACGGCGTGCTGGTGATCGGCTCGGGCAGCATCACCCACAACCTGCACGACTTCGGCCGCTACGCCGAGGGCAAGGAAGTGCCCTACGTGCGTCCGTTCATCGAATGGACCGAGCAGGCGTTGCGCCGCGACGACGTGCCGGCGATGCTCGACTATCGCCGGCAGGCGCCGTTCGCCGAGCGCGCGCATCCCACCGACGAGCACTGGCTGCCGATCTATGTGGCGATGGGTGCGGCCGGCGCGGGCGGGCTGGGCGCGCAGCGCATCGATGCGGGGATCGACGCCGGCCTGCTGGCGATGGACATCTACCGCTTCGACGGCGCCGCGGCGCGCGTGGCGGCCTGAACGCCAGGAGATCGACCTGAGCGATTCATCGCGGTGAAGGTCGCAGCGCATCCGCGTCTCACCGTTTGAGACGCGGACCCGGCATCGTCGGCTGGTGAATACCCTCGAAAAACTCGCCGTGCTCGCCGACGCGGCCAAGTACGACGCGTCCTGCGCCTCCAGCGGCGCCGACAAGCGCCATTCCCTGCGCAGCGGCGGCATCGGCAGCACCGAGGGCATGGGCATCTGCCATTCGTACACGCCCGACGGGCGCTGCGTGTCGCTGCTGAAGATCCTGCTGACCAACTTCTGCGTCTTCGACTGCGCGTACTGCGTCAACCGCGTGTCCAGCAACGTGCGCCGCGCGCGCTTCACCCCGGCCGAAGTGGTCAAGCTGACCCTGGATTTCTACAAGCGCAACTACATCGAAGGGCTGTTCCTCTCCAGCGGCATCATCCGCAACAGCGACTACACCATGGAGCAACTGGTGGAAGTGGCGCGGCAGCTGCGCGAGGAGCACCGCTTCGCCGGCTACATCCATCTCAAGACCATTCCCGACGCGGCGCCGGAGCTGCTCGCCGCCGCCGGCCGCTACGCCGACCGGCTCAGCATCAACGTGGAGTTGCCGACCGAGCGCGGCCTGGCGCAACTGGCGCCGGAGAAGAACGTCGGCGGCATCCGTGCGGCGATGGGCGAATTGCGCTGGCGCATCGAGGAGAGCAAGGAGGCGCGCAAGGCCGAGGCGCGGGTCCGCGCCAAGCCGCCGCGCTTCGCTCCGGCCGGGCAGAGCACGCAGATGATCGTCGGCGCCGACGGCGCGGACGATCGCGCGATCCTGCACACCAGCCACAATCTCTACGGCAACTATCGCCTGCGCCGGGTCTACTACTCCGCGTTCAGTCCGATTCCCGACGCCTCGGCCAAGCTGCCGCTGCTGGCGCCGCCGCTGCAGCGCGAGCACCGCCTGTACCAGGCCGACTGGCTGCTGCGGTTCTACGATTTCTCGGTGGAGGAGATCGCCCCACCTGCGGCCAGCGGCATGCTCGATCTGGACGTGGACCCCAAGCTGGCGTGGGCGCTGCGCAACCCGGAGCGATTCCCGGTGGATCTCAATACCGCCGCGCGCGAACTGTTGTTGCGCGTGCCGGGGCTGGGCACTCGCAATGTCGAGCGCTTGCTGCTGGCGCGGCGGCATGCGCGGCTGCGGGTCGAGGATCTGGCGCGGCTGCGGGTGCCGCTGAAGAAGCTGCTGCCGTTCGTCAGTGTGCTCGATCACCATCCGCGGCAGCGGCTGGACGATCCGCAGCGGCTGCGTGCGCAGTTGGCGCCGGCACCGCGGCAGGGTGGCTTGTTTGATTGACGCGGTGGGGTGGAGTGTTGCCATGCTTGCTGCAACGGCAACGGCAACGGCAACGGCAACTGCAACTGCAACATCAAAGGCTTTCGCGCCTACGGGCGCGAGTGACTTTTGTCTTGGCAAAAGTCACCAAAACCGCTCCCGCCTGACACGAGCCGGTGCGATACGGCCGCACCGGTCCCCTGCGCTCCTCGCGGCGAGCGGCACGGCGCCCAAACTCGCTTCGCTCAAACAAGGGCGCCTCTTCGGCCGCTCGCCACTCCGGTGCTCGGCTCGCTTTAAGGCGGGAAGTTTTAAAAGCAACATCACGAGCAACAGCAACAGCAACAGCAACAGCAACAGCAACATCTGCACGCGCGGCGATGGTTGCGGATGCTGTGTTGGCGGTTGTGTTGCCGTGTTCTGCATTCGTTTCGGTGAGCTGATGCGTGGAGCGGGGCATGTTCCAGGCTGAGGTGGCGCCGCCGTGGAGTCTGGAGGCGTGGCGGGCGGTGGCGCGGGCGGCGTGGTGCGCGCAGGTGGCGCCGGAGACGCTGGCCTGGGACGGCGATGCGCAGGGCGGGTTGCTCGCCGGGGCCGACGTCGCCACGCTGCCGGCGCAGGTGCCGCCGCCGCGGGTGTCGGCCGAGTTCCTGGCGCTGGCCGGTGCGGTGTTGTGCCATCGCGATCCGCAGCGGCATGCGCTGCTGTACCGCCTGCTGTGGCGCATCGCCGGCGGCGAGCGCGCGCTGCTGCAGCGGGTCACCGATGCCGACGTGCACCGCGCCCAGCAATGGGCGCAGGCGGTGCGCCGCGACAGCCACAAGATGAAGGCGTTCGTGCGCTTCCGCGAGGTGCCGGGCGAGCAGGAGGCCTACATCGCCTGGTTCGAGCCGGAACATCACATCGTCGATCGGGTGGCGCCGTTCTTCGCGCGGCGCTTCGCCGGCATGCGCTGGGCGATCCTCACCCCGTACCGCAGCGTGCGCTGGGATGGCGGGACGCTGCAGTTCGGCGCCGGTGCGCAGCGTGCCGATGCGCCGGCCGACGACGCGCAGGACACGCTGTGGCGCACCTACTACGCCAACATCTTCAACCCGGCGCGGCTCAACCCGACGATGATGCGCCAGGAGATGCCGCAGAAATACTGGAAGCACCTGCCGGAAGCGCAACTGCTGCCCACGCTGATCCGCGACGCCGGGCAGCGCGTGCGCGAGATGGCCGAGCGCGCGCCCGAGCCGGTTCGCCGGCGCATTCCCGCGCCGGCACCGGTGCCGGTGGTGGCCGCCGACGACAGCCTTGAGGCGCTGCGCGCGGCGGCGCGCGACTGCCGCCGCTGTCCGCTGTGGCAGCCGGCCACCCAGACCGTGTTCGGCGAAGGTCCGCAGGATGCCGCGGTGATGGTGGTGGGCGAGCAGCCCGGCGACGAGGAAGACCTGAGCGGGCGCCCCTTCGTCGGCCCGGCCGGGCGCCTGTTCGATCGCGCGCTGCAGGAACTGGGGGTCGAGCGTGCAGGTATGTACGTCACCAACGCGGTCAAGCATTTTCGCTTCGAGCAGCGCGGCAAGGCGCGGCTGCACCGCAATCCCGAGCGCGCGCATGTCGAGGCCTGCCGGATGTGGCTAGCCGGCGAACTGGCGCGGGTGCGCCCGCGCATCGTGCTGTGCCTGGGCGCGACCGCGGCGCGCGCGGTGCTGGGGAGCGGCTTCAGGCTGATGGCCCAGCGCGGGCAGTGGCAGGCGCTGGACGACGGCACCCGCGCGCTGGCCACCGTGCATCCGTCGTGGGTGCTGCGCCAGCGCGGCGGGGAGGCGGGCGAGGCCGCCTATCAAGGCTTCGTGGATGACTTGCGCGTGCTGGCGGAGCAGGTGCCCATGCCGCACGCGGGGAATTCCGGCAACTGACCGCTCGTGTGCGTGCTGCAGTTGCCGCCATCGGGGCGCGGCGGCGCGGTTGCAGGCGTGGACGTGCAAAACGGGGACGGCCGTAGCCGCCCCCGCGATGCCAATGCACCCCCCGACGCGTGCTTACGGCATCAAAACCTTGTCCACCACATGGATCACGCCGTTGCTCTGCATCACGTCGGCGGTGGTGACGTGCGCGGTATTGCCCTTGCTGTCGGTGAGGGTGACCTTGCCGCCGCGGGCCTTGGCGATCAGCGTTTCGCCCTGCACAGTGGTCAGCTTGGCGCTGCCGCCGCCGGCCTTGATCTGCGCCAGCAGCGCCGCCGCATCGAGCTTGCCGGGGACCACGTGGTAGGTCAGCACCTGGGTCAGCTTTTCCTTGTTCTCCGGCTTGAGCAACGTGTCCACCGTGCCGGCCGGCAAGGCGGCGAAGGCGGCGTTGGTCGGTGCGAACACGGTGAACGGGCCGGCGCCCTTCAACGTGTCCACCAGACCGGCAGCCTTGACCGCGGCGACCAGGGTGGTGTGATCCTTGGAGTTGACCGCGTTGTCGATGATGTCCTTGGTGGCGTACATCGGCGCGCCGCCGACCATCGGATTCGGCTTGGCTTCGCTCATCGCGGCGTGGTCGTGCATCGCGGCCTGGCTGGGGGCGGCCATGGCGGGCAGGGAGACGAGGCCGGCGAGGGCCAGGGACAGCAAGTGGATCTTCATGGGCTTGCTCCTTGAAAGGGATGCGCGGCCAGTCGGCCGTGCACCTGTCTTTACGCGGCCTGCGCCGGCGCGGTTGCATCACGCCATCCAGATAATGATGAACAGGGGGGGGGGCTGGCGGGTACCGTCGCTCGCATCCAGGGCGGCTCAGGCGAGCGCACTGTCGCGCTGTGGTACAGCCGCAAGGCCGGGCAGCGCTCCGGCGAACGGTCTATACGAGTGCAGGCAGGCCTCATCGTCGGCCTGCGCCGATGAGATCACCGACACTGAGAAGGGATGTCCATGTCCTCAAACTGGGCTGCCAATGGCAGAACGCCAGCCTCAAACCTGGCGCCACGCAAGTCGCATTTCTTGAATTTCGCATCGGCAAAGATGCAGTTGATGAATGTCGATGCTCTGAATTCGACTCTGTCAAAGACAGCGCCGGTAAAATCGCAGTCCATGAATTTCACCCGGCGGCCGCCGTACTCCACTCCGCAAGATCCACCGGAAAACCTGGCTTTGACGAAATCGGTTTTTTCGCAGATCGCATCATCCATGTTGATCACAAGCTTGCTTTTTGAAAAGTTGCAGTTTTTTATTTCCGATCTGCACAAAAGGGCTCCGTTCAAGTTGGCACTTTCGAAGCTGACATTCATGAAGGAACTATCGTTTGCACTTCCCGATATTTTCGAGTAAGACAGGTCGGTGTTGCTGATCCTCGATTCGAAGAGATTTGCGGCTTTTAACTGTTCCAGGATGGCAGATGGGCCGATGCTGATGCCGGAAAGATCAGCGTCGCGAATGATCGGCCGTCCAGCCGCGATCGAATCGATGCTGTCGATGATGCTCGCCAGATATTCATGGTTTCGCCATTTGGCGGTTGTGTTTTTCATGGGTGGCCGCCTCGGGGATGAATTGGCGGCATGATATCTGCCATGCCGTTATGGTTGAGCGCGGCTGCAGCTTCGGACGCGCCGCGACGTCCGCACCCTGAGTGGCTGTCGGGCTCAGGGTCCAGGATCGCTGATCGGTGGTCGGAAATGTTTGTCCTGTTGGTTGGCCGGGATCGTCCCGGCGATGCCGTTCTCGGAACGTCGCTTTGCGCTGCCGGCACGCGCTGGAGGGCCAAGGCGCGCCGGCTCAGCGGCGCTGCAGCACATAGCTGTTCTCGAAGCCGTGGGCGCAGCCGAGCACATGGAAGTCGCCGAAGTAGCCGGCGGCGCGCAGCAGGTCCACCGCGGGACCGACCTCCGGCGAGTATTCCCAGTCGCCGTAGTCGTCGAACACCACGAACCCGCCGGAGACCACGCTCGGCCCGTACAGCAGGAAATCCAGCAGCACGTTGCGCCCGGTGTGCCCACCGTCGATGTGCAACAGCGCCACCTTCGGCTCCATGGCGTAGAAATGCTCGGCGCAGAACTCCGAATAGCCACGGATGAAGCGCGCATTGGGCAGCAACTGCTGCCGATAGTGGTTGAACTCCTCGAACTGGTTCGGCAACGCGAACGGATCCATGCCGATCACCCGGCGCTGGCGGCCAGACACCTCGTTCATCAGCACCAGCGACTTGCCCTTCCACACCCCGATCTCCACCAGATCGCCCGGCACGCCCTCCAGCAGCAGGCACAGATAACCCAGCAGCCGCACATGGTCGTGGAAGGACAGCTCGCGTCGCTCCATCGCGTGCTCGGCCGGCAGGCCGGCCTGGGCCTGGACGAAGTGGTCGCCGATCAGGTCCCAGATCCGCGGAATGCTGCCTTCGGCCGCGTGTTCGTCGATGAAGCGGTTGAGTTCCTGGATGGTGAGCATGCGGTCTCCGGCGAAAAGGCGCCGGTGTCCGCCACCGGCTCTGTGGCCGGATAGTAGCCTGGACGCCGCCCGCGCCACTGGACATCGCCGCCGCGGTGCGCTTTGCTTGCAGGCTCCCCCATTCATGGGCGGCGCCGCCGGCGTGGCGCCGCCGTCCGGACGAGCATGCATTCGATCGAAGTGGTCTTGGCGATGTTGCTGGCCGTGGTGGCCAGCGGCTACCTGGTGCGCGTACTGCCGTTTTCGCTGCCGTTGCCGCTGGTGCAGATCGGCCTGGGCGCGATCATCGCCGGCGTGTTCAAGAAGGGTTATGCGCTGGAGCCGGAGTTGTTCTTCCTGCTGTTCCTGCCGCCGCTGCTGTTCCTGGACGGCTGGCGCATCCCCAAGCAGGGCCTGTTCCGCGACAAGGGCGTGATCCTGGAGCTGGCGCTGGGCCTGGTGGTGTTCACCGTGATCGGCGCCGGCTTCCTGATCCACTGGATGATCCCGACCATGCCGCTGGCGGTGGCGTTCGCGCTGGCCGCGGTGGTGTCGCCCACCGATCCGATCGCGGTGTCCTCGATCGCCGCGCGCGCGCCGATCCCCAAGCGGCTGATGCACATCCTGGAAGGCGAGTCGCTGCTCAACGACGCCTCCGGCCTGGTCTGCTTCCAGTTCGCGGTGGCCGCGGCGATCACCGGCACGTTCTCGCTGGCCGATGCCTCGCTGACCTTCCTGTGGGTGGCGCTGGTCGGCGTGGCCGCCGGCATCGCGGTGGTGGTCGGCACCAGCCTGGCGCAGCGCTGGGTGTGGCGCCAGGTCGGCGAGGAGCCGGGCGCGGCGATCCTGGTCAACCTGCTGCTGCCGTTCGCCGCCTACCTGCTGGCCGAGGCGATCAACGCCTCGGGCATCCTCGCCGCGGTCGCCGCCGGCATCGCCATGAGCTACGTGGAACTGAGCGGCCGCGCCCCGGGCAGCATGCGCGTGCAGCGCTCGGCGGTGTGGGACATGGTGCAGTTCACCCTCAACGGCATCATGTTCGTGCTGCTCGGCGAGCAGTTGCCGGGCATCGTGCAGGGCGCCATGCACAACATGGACGAAGCCGGCCACCTGGACCCGTGGTGGCTGCCCGCCTATGCGCTGGCGATCTACGTCGGCCTGCTGTTGCTGCGCTTCCTGTGGGTGTGGCTGTCGCTGCGCTGGACCCTGCTCAAGGCGCGCCGTCGCGGCGAGGACCGGCAGAGCCCGCCGTGGCGGATCGTGGTGGCGACCTCGCTGGCCGGCGTGCGCGGCGCGATCACCCTGGCCGGCGTGCTGACCCTGCCGCTGGCCCTGCCCGGCGGCGCCGCGTTCCCGGCGCGCGACCTGGCGATCTTCCTGGCCAGCGCGGTGATCGTCACCTCGCTGCTGGTCGCCAGCATCGGCCTGCCGCGGCTGCTGCGCGGCCTGGAGCTACCGGAAGAGCCGACCGACCGCCTGGAGGAAGACCTGGCCCGCCGCGAGTCCTCGCGCGCGGCGCTGGCGGCGGTGGAGAAGCTGCGCCAGCGGCTGGTGCAGGACAGCGAGCACGCCGATCTCTACAACGAGGCCGCCAACCGGGTCAGCGCGCTGTACCAGCGCCATCTCGACCATGGCGAGGCGATGGAGAGCGATCCGGAGGAGGCGCGGCGCCTGGACGCGGTGCTGCGCCAGCTGCGGCACGCTGGCCTGCAGGCCGAACGCCAGGAGCTGTTCAAGCTGACCCGCCAGCGCAAGATCTCCGACGAGATCGCGCGCCGGCTGATCCGCAATCTGGATCTGCTGGAGGCGCGGCGCAAGAGTTGATCGACGGCCGGGAATGGGGAGTCGGGAATGGGGATTCGTGAAAGCGGCTTCCTGGCGTCGTTTTGGGCTCGCCGCGATGCCACTTTCGGCGCGCGCCGGTTCACTGCTCGTCGCTTTCTGCCCGCCAGGGACGCACGCCGGCCTGCGCCCCTGGCGCTGTGTGGTCTGTTGCAAGCCGCGTGGCTAGCGCATCGCGCTAGGCGTCCTCGGCCAGCGGCGGCAGCCGTCGCGGCACCGGGGTCGACTTCACGATGGCGGAGTTGGTTTCGGCGCGATCGGTGACTTTTGCCAGGATGTTGTCCAGGTGCGCGATGTTGCGCAGGTACAGCCGGCAGATGAAGCAGTCCTCGCCGGTCACCTTGTCGCACTCGACGAATTCCGGGATGCGCTGCAGCAGTTCCTCCACCAGGTGCAACTGCCCCGGCAGCGGTTTGACCCGCACGATCGCCTGCAAGGTGTAGCCCAGCGCGCGCGGATCGAGCTCGACCGTGAATCCGGCGATCACGCCCTGGTGCTGCAGCCGGCGCACGCGGTCGGCGGTCGCCGGGGCCGACAGGCCGATCTGCCGGGCCAGTTCGCTGGTCGCCATGCGCGCGTCTTGCGCCAATGCAGCCAGGATGGCGCGGTCGATCGCGTCGAGTGGGGCGATGGCGGGAGGGGAAAGGCGGGTTTGCATAGTGACCTTCCTTTTTTAGGTAAATTCCGTAATTGGCCTAAGTTTAATTATATTTTCGCGGAATTGCGGTTTCTACAATGACGCCTGTTCGCAGCATTGAAAGGAACCGGGATGGCCTCGAACGAGATTCACCGTGGTGCGGCCGAGATGGTCGTGGCCATGCTCATGTCCGGCACGATCGGCTGGCTGGTGGTGTCGTCGGGGCAGTCGCCGTTCAACGTGGTGTTCTTCCGCTGCCTGTTCGGCGCGGCCACGCTGCTCATCGTCTGCGCGGCGCTGGGCCTGTTGCGGCGCAAGGCGTTCTCGCCGCGGATGCTGGCGCTGGTGCTGCTCGGCGGGATCGCGATCGTGGGCAACTGGCTACTGCTGTTCGCCGCCTACGGCCGCGCGTCGATTTCGATGGCCACCGCCGTCTACAACACGCAGCCGTTCATGCTGGTCGGGCTCGGCGCGCTCGTGTTCCGCGAGCGCATCAGCGCCTCGACCGTGGGGTGGCTGGCGGTGGCGTTCGTCGGCCTGGTGGGCGTGGTGCGCATCGCGCCTGCGGTGCTCGCGGTGCCGGGCGAGTACCTGCAGGGCGTCGCCCTGGCGCTCGGTGCCGCGTTTCTGTACGCGGTGTCGTCGATCGTCACCAAGCACCTGAAAGGCACGCCGCCGCATCTGCTCGCGCTGCTGCAACTGGGCATCGGCATCGTGTTGCTGGCGCCGTTCGTGCGCTTCGATGCCTTGCCCAGCCGTCCCGGCCAATGGCTGGATCTGGTCGTGCTCGGCGTGGTCAACACCGGGGTGATGTATGTGCTGCTGTACGGCGCCATTCAGGCGCTGCCCACCGCGATGATCGGGGCGCTGTCGTTCATCTATCCGGTGGTGGCGATCGCGGTCGATCGCATCGCCTTCGGGCAGTCGCTGGCGTGGACGCAGGTACTCGGGGCGCTGCTGATCCTGCTGGCGGCAGCCGGGGTCAACTTCGGCTGGCGCGTGCTGCCGTGGCCGCGCCCTGCGCGACCGGCCGTCGTCGACGTCGACACCGGACAAGGCTAACCAGGCGTCGCCACGGCCAAGACGGTCACGTTGCCCTGCGTGTGCAGGCACTGGCCGACGCACTGTCCCGCACGCGGGAGAGTGCTTCCGCCGGATCGGGATTTATCCATCACGAGCCGGCTTCTACCCTGGGGGCCGTTTCCGTAGCCGCCGCGCGCCCAGGGAGTTCCCGTGTCGCCGATCATTTCCGTACAACACCTGACCAAGACCTACGCCGGGGGTTTCCAGGCACTGAAGGGCATCGACCTGGAGATCCATCGCGGCGAGATCTTCGCCCTGCTCGGCCCCAACGGTGCCGGCAAGACCACGCTGATCAGCATCATCTGCGGGCTGGTCAATCCCAGCAGCGGCCGGGTGCTGGCCGATGGCCACGACATCGTGCGCGACTACCGCGCCGCGCGCGGCAAGATCGGCCTGGTGCCGCAGGAACTGGCCACCGATGCGTTCGAGACGGTGTGGGCGACGGTGCGCTTCAGCCGCGGCCTGTTCGGCAAGCCGCGCGACGACGCGCACCTGGAGCGGGTGCTGCGCGAACTGTCGCTGTGGGACAAGCGCGGCAGCCGCATCTCCACCCTGTCCGGCGGCATGAAGCGGCGCGTGCTGATCGCCAAGGCGCTGGCGCACGAGCCGTCCATCCTGTTCCTGGACGAACCCACCGCCGGAGTCGACGTGGAGCTGCGCCACGACATGTGGCAGATGGTGCGGCGCCTGCGCGAGCAGGGCACCACCATCATCCTGACCACGCACTACATCGAGGAAGCCGAGGACATGGCCGACCGCGTGGGCGTGGTCAATCGCGGCGAACTGGTGCTGGTGGAGGACAAGCGCACGCTGATGCGCAAGCTCGGCAAGAAGCAACTGGCGCTGACCCTGCAGGCACCGCTGCACGCGTTGCCGCCGGCGCTGGCGGCGCAGCCATTGGAGCTGTCCGCCGACGGCACGACACTGACCTACACCTACGACGCGCAGGCCGCGCAGACCGGCATCGGCCCGCTGCTGCGGCAACTGGAGGCGCAGGGCGTGGAGATCAAGGATCTGCAGTCCAGCGAGAGTTCGCTGGAGGAGATCTTCGTCAACCTGGTGCGGCCGGCGTCGGCCGCGGCGGAGGTGCGCGCATGAACCTGCACGCGATCGCCGCGATCTACCGCTTCGAGATGGCGCGCACCTTCCGCACGCTGACCCAGTCCATCGCCTCGCCGGTGCTGTCGACCTCGCTGTACTTCGTGGTGTTCGGCGCGGCGATCGGTTCGCGCATGGGCGCCATCGACGGCATCAGCTACGGCGCCTACATCATCCCCGGGCTGGTGATGCTGTCGCTGCTCAGCGAAAGCATCTCCAACGCCTCCTTCGGCATCTACATGCCGCGCTGGGCCGGCACCATCTACGAGGTGCTGTCGGCGCCGGTGGCGTGGTGGGAGGTGGTGATCGGCTACGTCGGCGCGGCGGCCAGCAAGTCGGTGCTGCTGGGCCTGCTGATCCTGCTCACCGCACGCGCCTTCGTGCCGTACGAGATCGCGCATCCGCTATGGATGTTCGGCTTCCTGGTGCTGACCGCGCTGACCTTCAGCCTGTTCGGCTTCATCATCGGCGTGTGGGCCGACGGCTTCGAGAAGCTGCAGGTGATCCCGCTGATGGTGATCACGCCGCTGACCTTCCTCGGCGGCAGCTTCTACTCGATCAACATGCTGCCGCCGCTGTGGCAGAAGATCAGCCTGTTCAACCCGGTGGTGTACCTGGTCAGCGGCTTCCGCTGGGCGTTCTACGGCAAGGCCGACGTGCACATCGCGGTCAGCCTGGGCATGACCCTGGCATTCCTGGCGCTGTGCCTGGGCGTGGTATGGGCGATCTTCCGCAGCGGCTATCGGCTCAAGCCCTGAGGCGGCAGCGGGGGCCGCGGCGTGCGGCCGTGCGTCGCAGCGGCATGCCGGCAGGCGCGGCGCCTGCCGGCGGTC
>NZ_AQOK01000041.1:0-17072 GCF_000364645.1 Xanthomonas sp. SHU 308
ACCCCAACCCCTCTCCCGGCGGGAGAGGGGCTCGGTTCTTCCTTCTCCTGTCGGGACCATGGCCCCCTTTGCGGGGGAAGGTGCCCCGCAGGGGCGGATGAGGGGGCGGGCGAAGCCTCGCAATGACCGATCGGCGAGGCGCTGCGCGCCCCGTACCCTCACCCCAACCCCTCTCCCGGCGGGAGAGGGGCTCGGTTCTTCCTTCTTCCGCCGGGACCATGGCCCTCTTTGCGGAGGAAGGTGCCCCGCATGGGCTGATAAGGCCAAACCGCTCGACCACCTCCCGCGCCGCTGTGCCGCGCGATGAGATGTGCGATGGCTCGCATCGA
Organism: Xanthomonas sp. SHU 308; assembly: GCF_000364645.1. Taxonomy (NCBI): domain Bacteria; kingdom Pseudomonadati; phylum Pseudomonadota; class Gammaproteobacteria; order Lysobacterales; family Lysobacteraceae; genus Xanthomonas; species Xanthomonas sp. SHU 308. Next base: position 330 of record NZ_AQOK01000041.1, read on the forward strand.
GACCTGTCGCGTCGCGGACCCTCCGTGATGCCGTGGCTGAGCACCGGCACTCTGATGCCGTCGGAGTCGACGGAAGCTAGCGCGGTAAATCGGGCAATGTGCTGATCGCCAGGCGCCAGGGTGGCGTCCCGTGTCCGAGTTGCCGCGCCAGTTGCACGCACGCCGGATCGTAAGCCGCCGCAAGCACCAGCAGCGGTACCGCGTCCTCGGCCGCGTACGGTGCACCGATCACGTGGCCGGCTTCGCCGTTGTCCGAGCGCGCCTTGTCGAACGGCACCTGGCTGCCCACGAACTCCGCGTGGCTGCGATCGCCGCGCAGATACGGCAGCAGCCAGTCGACGCTGCGCGCCAGCGATGCGCCGTTCGGTGCGCGCCAGTGGTACAGATCCTCGCCGCGTTCGGAGAACAGCAGTGCCAGCGTCACCAGCGGACGCAGGTCGTAGACGTGGTAGGACAGCGCATCGCGCTCGACGAAGTCGATGCTGCGGCCGTCGGGCAACAGGTTGTCGGCGATCTGCTGACGAAAGCCGGTGCGGGCGTAGTCCAGCAAGCGCTGATCGTCGAGCGCGGCGCCGATCATGCCCACGGTCTTCAGCCGGTGGCTGTGCCAGTTGTTGGTGGCGGTCTTGCGCTTGAGGTCGCGCGAGCCGATTTCGGCATCGGCGATCTTTCGCATCCATGCATCGATGGCGCGGCGTTGCGCGTCCGGCAGCGCCGGGCGGACGATGCGGTAGGCGAAGATCGCCGGTTCCAGCCCGGTCTCGTCGATCGGGTTGCCGTTGGGCACATTGCGCGCGGCCCATTGCGCGAGCTGGTCGCCGGCGGCCAGTGCGTCGCCGCGCTCGCCGTCCAGGGCGTAGCGCAGCGCCAGCGCCTGGATGCGCGGCATGTCGCCCAGGCTGGTTTCGGTCGCCGCCTTCACTGGATCGCCGCGCAGGCGGCCGCCGGTGCTCAGCGTCTCGAGCGGATGTGCCCCCTGCGCGCGTGCCGCATCGGCCAGTCGGGCCTGCGCCGCCTCGACCTGCCGCCAGGCCGGATCGGTGGCAGCCGACGCGTGCAACTGCTGCCATTGCTCCGCGGTCGGCCACAGCCGCTGCACCGCGGCGGCGGGCGTGCTGTGGGTCAGCACGAGTCCGGCAAGCACCACGCCGAGAACGGCGTGCGATGAGCGAAGCATGGCGATCTCCGGAAGCGCTGGCGAGGGTGTCGGGCGACTGTAGGCGCGATGCGGTGAACGCCGGATGGCCCGAGTCCGGGAGCACGGTCGGCCGCATGCGCTCGCCGATGCGCGGATGGCGACGAGTCGTATCGGCGCCAGCGCGGCGTCACGCGCGCGCGGCTGGCAATGCCTGACAACGCGCTAACCTCCCATCTTCCGCCGGTAAGGGCGCTTCGCGCTGCGTACCCTCACCCCAACCCCCTCTCCCGACGGGAGAGGCGCTTTGGCATTCCCTTCTCCTCTCGGGACCACGGCCTGCTTTTCGGGGGAAAAGTTCCGAGGGGGACGAGCGGCCGAGCGATGTCGTGCCCAACCGGCCGCAACCACGCTCCGACTGTCCTATCGCGTCCGATCCAGCAGCCACAGTTCGACGCGCTCGTTGCGCGCCTTGGCTAAGGCGTCTTCACCGCCGATCAGCGGATGCAGTGCGCCGAGACCGCGGACCCGTTCCACGGCGACACCGCGTTGCACCAGGTAAGCGGCGACGACGTCGGCGCGGTCGTTGCTGGCGATGGTCGGGTACAGCCGGTTGGCGCTGTCCGGCGTGGCGAAGCCGATCACCGCCAGGGCGCGGCCGTGCATCGCCGGCTGTTGCATGAAGGCGACCAATCGGTCGAGATCCTGGGCGCTGCGCGCTTCGTACATGCCATTGAGCGACTGCAGGCTGAAACGCAGCGTGGTGGTCAGACGTCGGGCGCCGGTGCTGGCCTGCGCATAGCTAGCATCCGCGCGGGCAGCGGTGGTACCGCTCTGCGGCGTGGCCGGATTGACGTCGATCGCCATGGAAATCGGGCCAAGCCGGCGCACCAGCTGTTGCGCCTGCGGGCCGAGGGCGTACAGGGCCAGGCTGCGGCCGAGCGCCGACATCATCTGGCCGCCGTACAGGCTATAGCGCTGGACCAAGGGATAGTCCTCGCCGCGCACGGCTGCTGCCGTCGGGAGCACCGCGATACCGCCGTCGGCGATGGCCAGCGCACGTGTGCCGGCCGGCACCGGCGTGGTCAGCCCGACGATCGCCAGTGCGTCGGGATGGCCGACGACGGCGCGTGCCGCCTCGGCCAGGTCGGCATGTAGGACGGTCCCCGGCATGCGCACCGCCGGCAGCCCCAGGCGTTCGCGCAGGAAGTCGTCGAGACCGCCGGGGATGGCACTGCGGTGCAGCGCGATCGGCAGGTCCGCGCCGCCGAGTTGCGACCAGCGCGTGGTCCGGCCGCTCAGGATGTCGCGCAGCTGCGCGACGCTCAACGTGGCGATGGGGTTGTCGGCGGCGACCAGCACCCGCGCGCCATCCAGGGCGACGACGAACTGTTGGTCCGGCGAGCCCAGGTCGCCGAGCTGCCAGGCGGCCTCGCGTTCGCGCGCATCGGGCTGACGCGCCAGCATCGCCAGCTCGGCGTCGCCATGCACCAGGTCGGCGATGCCGGCGGCCGAGCCGTTGCCGGCGATCTCGACCACCAGCGGCGCATCGTCGCGCACCGCGGCGATCTCCAGCGTCGTCGCATCGACGCGACGACGTTGCAGTTGCCGGTAGCCCATGCTCTGCAGCCAGGCTTCCACCAGCGCCGGCATCAGCCGCGCGCCGAGGCTGTTGGAGCCGTGTACGCGCAAGCGCTCGGCTGGTTGCGCGGACGCGGACGGCAGCGCACACAGCGCTGCTGCGCCGAGCAGCAGCAGGCGCAGGGTGAAACGCAACATGGGATCCCCCCTGGGATCTGGACAGGCGCGGCAGTGTTGGCGATCGGCGTGACATCGCAGTGACTGTGCGCATGGTCACGCACGACAACGCGGCGTCGCGGCGTGTCCTGTCAGCGGTCCGCGCGCGACGCGATCGCGCGCGTCGAAAACCTCAGGCCGATCCGAGCCGGCGTGCGGCGGCCTGCGCCCAGCGTGCGGCGATCGCCGGCGAGGTGATGCACACGGCGCTGTCGGTGACCGTGGTGACCGCGCGTTCCAGCAGTTGGATGTCGGCCTCGTGCTGGCGCGCGACGTGCGGATCCTCGAAGAAGATCGCGCGGTGGCAGCGCCGTTCCAGCACGCGATCGGCGATCTGCGCGTCGCCGCCCATCGGGCCGCTCTGATAGCGGTGCACCCACGCCTGGCCCTGCGGCCAGCCGCGACTCCAGGCCAGTTCGTTGAGCCGCTGCCCGGTGGTGCCGGTGGCCACGCGCTCGGCGAAGCGCGACAGCAGATCGAAATGTTCGCTGGCGAAGGCCAGCATCTGCGGTTTCATCGCATCGTGCGCGATCAGCGCCAGGGTCTGCCGCTGCAGCGCGTACAGGTCGTCGGCGCCGGCGTCGGCGGCCAGCCCGGCGTGGACGCGCTCCATCTCCACCCAATCGCGGGCGCTGGCCACGGTGGAAATGAACGGCTTGCCGTGGATCACGCACTGGCGCTTGAGCGCGATCGCCTCGGGGAAGATCGAGGACGGGTCGACCGGATCGATCAGGTAGATGGCGCCGTCGAGGGTCCGCTCGGCGCCTTCCAGGCCCACCACCTCGGCCACCAGCTTCATCAGTCCGCCCTCGCGGCCGAACGGGTAGCGCTTGAGGCCGGCATGGCCGGCCAGCAGACCGGCCCGGATGATCGCCTCGTGGGTGCGGCCGACCGCGTGCAGGCCGAGCTGCAACTCGCGGATGCCGGCCTCGCTGGCGCGCAGCCAGCGGAACAGCGCGGCATCCTTGCCCTGGTGGTGCAGTCGGTTGGCGGCCAGGCCCAGGCGCATGCGTCGATCCCTGCGGAAGAGGTGCGACAGTCTGCGCCCGATCGCGGTGTCGACTCAATCGCCGCGCGATCGCCGGGCCGCTGCTGCGCATGCCGGCCCTGGCGCTGTCACTGCGTGACCTGCTGCGCGCGCACCGCCAGCACGTCCATCTGCGGCTTGTCGGCGCCGCTCTTGTCCGGCTGCAGGTTGAACGCATAGTCGCTGCGCCACCACGCGCCGCCGGCCCAGGCGGTCCAGCCCAGCCAGACGTCGCCGTTGTCGTGGACGTAGCCGAGCATGGTGTCGAGCGCGGCCAGGCAGGTGGGATCGCTGCTGCCGCCGAACTCGCCGAGGAAGCCGCGATAGCCATTGGCGCGCAGCCATTGGGTGAACCCTTGCAGGCGTTCCGCACCGATGCTGGTGCTGACGCAGGCGGCGCTGGTGCCGGAGGAGTCGGGATCCAGGTACTGATGCACTTCGAACGCCAGGTTGCCGGCGGGGTCGTGGACCGTCAGCAAGCCCTGCGCGTTGGACACGCCGTACCAGGTGCTGTTCCAGCTGTGCGCGCCGCTGAAGGCGGTGCCGGGCACCAGGATCAGGTTGTCGGCGCCGGTGCCACGGATCGCATCGATCGACGCCTGCGCGATGGCCGCCCAATCGCCGGAGGCGAGGCCATTGGGCTCGTTCATCAGCCCGAATGCCACACTGGCATCGTTGCCGAACACCAGCGCCAGGCGCCGCCACAGATCGGCCAGCGCCGCCGCCGGCACCGCGTCGCCGCCGATGCGCACGCCGTCGTACTTGGCGTAGTTGTGCACGTCGAGGATCAGTTGCAGGTTGTAGCGCCTGGCGCGTTCGACCGCGGTGCGCAGCGCGTCGAGTTGCGCGGTGTCGAGCGGGCCGTTGGCTTGGGGCTGCAGTCGCTCCCACAGGAACGGCAGGCGCACGATGTTCATGCCCTGCGCCGCGGTGTACGCGTAGTCGGCGTCGGTGGGATACACATAGTCCTTGAACAGCACGCCGGGCTTCTTCGCCGAGTTGAACTCGGCACCGGCCAGGTTGATGCCGGCATAGCGCAGCGTCTGCTGCGCGTGGGCGAACGGCGCGCAGGCGGCCAGGAGCAGGCACAGCGCGGCACGCTGCCGCCATTGCGGGGAGCGGAAAAAACGGGAACTGCGTGGCATGACGGATCCTTCGTGGGGAAAGAGCGGCAGGCGCCGCCGCGATGCGGCGTGCGCGGCCGTGCACCACGCTGCAACCGCCATGCCAGAGCGATCGAGGTCATCGGAAATATGCGACGCATTGCACGTCGCACGCCATGCGGGCACCTCGAATCACCTGCTTGCGTACAACCCGGCGGATGCACGTTGCTCTGTAGGAGAGGCTTAAATCCGCAACGGCGCGTGCCCAGGCAAAAGCCCGCTGCCGCTGAGCCCGTGAAAGGGCGCGCGCCGTCCCTCGCAGACCATGTCACGACGTGACTTGGAGGTGCCTAGTTGTCGGCGTGCGCCACGGCGTTGTCACGCATGGCGCCGCGCTCAGCGCGTGATGCGCTGCGCCCAGGGCGCGAGGATCGCCATCTGCGGACGGTCGTGGCCGTCGGCGTCGGGTTGCACATTGAACGGATAGTCGGCGCGCCACCAGGCGCCGCCGGCCCAATAGCTCCAGCCCAGCCACAGCGTCGGGTGCTGCGCGATGTCGGCCAGCATGCCGTCCAGCGCGCGCCGGCAGGTGGGATTGTCGGCGGCAGCGAATTCGCCGAGGAAGCCGAGATGGCCGGTCTGCTGCAGCCAGTCGGTAAAGGCGCGCAGGCGTTGGACGCCGATGTCGTCGCTCACGCAGACCGGGCTGGTGCCGCTGGAATCGGCGTCCAGGTACTGGTGCACTTCGATCGCCACGCGCTGCAGCGGGTCGTGCAGCGTGGCCAGCGCGCTGGCGTTCGAGGAGCCGTCCACCGGCGTGTACCAGCTGTGTGCGCCGGTCCACAGTGCGCCCGGCACCAGGATCAGGTTGCTGGCGCCGGTGGCGCGGATCGCATCGACCGCGGCCTGCGCGGCGGTGGCCCACGCGGCCGGGGTGATGCCGTGCGGCTCGTTCATCAGCCCGAACACCACCGCATTGTCGCTGCCGTAGGCGCGTGCCAGACGCTGCCACAGGTCGACGAAGGCGGCGACCGGCAGGCCGCTGCTGCCGATGAGGCGGCCGTCGTGGCGCGCGTAGTTGTGGATGTCCACGATCACGTACATGCCCTGCGCCTTGGCCTGCTGCACGGCGTCGTCGATCAGCGCCAGTTGTGCGGCGTCGAGCGGGCCGCGCGGTTGCGGCTGCAGGCGTTCCCAGCGCACCGGCAGGCGCAGCAGGTTCATGCCCTTGCCGGCGAAGTAGGTGTAGTCGCTGCTGCGCGGATAGGTGTAGTCGACTCCGACGATGCCGGGAATCTTCGACGGCGCGATCTCGGCACCGGACAGGTTGACGCCGGCGAAGCGCAGCGCCTCCTGTGCCTGCAGCGACGACAGCGGAACGGATAGGCACAGCAGCAGCGCGGCACGCCAGGCGTGCCGCGACCGCCGCCGCAAGGTGCGCGCGATCATGGTGAGTCTCCTTCGGCATCAGAGGGGGAACCCGGCCGAGGAGATGCCAGGCCGGGCTGATGACTAAGGTGTGCGGACACCGTAGTGCATTGCCGAGGATGCGGCGATGCGCTGCGTGCGCGCATGCATGGATCTGTGCGGCGATTGGCAGCGCGAACCGGTACTGGATCGCGCTGCATGTGCTATGCCAGGCGTGCGCGTCGCACACGTTGCATGGCGTGTTGCCGCGTTGCCGACACGCGGCGCCGGCAGCGACGGCTCATTTCTTGCCGGTGATCTCGCGCGCGTACTTGGACAGGATCTCCATCTGCGGCTTCTCGCTGCCGTCCTTGCCGGGCTGCACGTTGAACGGATAGTCGGGCTTCCACCACGCACCTGCGGCCCACCAGGTCCAACCGAGAATCACGTCGTCGTTCTTCTGCATGTAGCTGAGCATGTTCTCCAGCGCCTGATTGCAGGTGGGCGTATTCGCGGTGGCGAACTCGCCGATGAAGCCGACCTTCTTGTTCTCGCGCAACCAGCTGACGAAGCCGGCCAGCTTCTCGGCGCCGGCGGTGGCGCTGACGCACTCGCCCTTGGTGCCGCTGTTGTCGCGGTCCAGGTACTGGTGCGCTTCGAACGCCATGCGGTTGCGCGGATCCTTCAGCGGCTGCAGGGCAACCGCGTTCGGCGTGCCGTAGGCGGTGCTGCGCCAGCTGTGCGCGCCGGTGTAGGCGGTGCCCGGCACCAGGATCAGGTTGTTGGCGCCGGCCTTGCGGATGGCGTCGATCGCCGCCTGCGCCGCGCTGGCCCAGTCGGTCGAGGAGACCGCGTTGGGCTCGTTCATCAGCCCGAAGATGACGTGGTCGTCGCCCTTGAACTCCTTGGCCAGGCGCCGCCACAGGTCGGCGAACACGTCGTCCGGGGCGCCCTCGCTGCCGACCAGCGCGCCGTTGTACTTGGCGTAGTTGTGCGGGTCCAGGATCAGGTACAGGTGGTTGGCCTTGGCCTGCTCCACCGCCTTCTTCAACAGCGCCATTTGCGCCGGGTCGAACTCGCCCTTGGCGGTGGGCTGCAGGCGCTCCCACAGGAACGGCAGGCGGATGGTATTCATGCCCTTGCTGGCGAAGTAGCTGTAGTCGCCGGCGGTCGGGTAGGTGTAGTCCTTGTACAGCACACCGGGCTTCTTGCCGGAGTTGAACTCGGCGCCGGACAGGTTGACGCCGGCGTACTTGAGCACGCTGCGGCCTTCGGCGGCGGCGTTGCAGGCGACGGTGGCGAGCAGCAGTGCCAGCGGCAGGGAACGCCAGCGCGGGGAACACGACGAGGAAAGCGACATGGGGGAGCTTCCTGGAGTGAAGGGGGAGCGCCGCCCGCTCGGGGGAGTGCGGGACGGCAGGCGCAAGCGTGCAAGGATCGCGCCCGTGATCGCCAGCCTGCACGCACCCGTGTTAGCCCGGCATTCACCTGGCGCGGACACGCTGCGCGCGGACGTCGGCGGCGTCACATCAGGTGCGTGGTGCACCCGTCGGCAGCGGCGTGATCGAGGTCGCGGCCATGCGTCCATCGCCGGCGCGCCAGGTTGGGCGCGTGGCGAAGGACGAGCGGTGGAGAAGGTATTCGCTAGAGGCCGGCGACGCTACATGCGCCGCGGCGGTGGTGGCGTTGGTAAAGGCGATCGCTGCCGGCGGCGGTGGTGCCGAGGCGGTAGCGTTCGACGAGGTCCATGCCGAGGCCAGCGCTGGCGCTGGCGACGTGGCTGGAGGCCGGCCGCTCCAGGCGACCTCGACTTTCGGCGAATGCGGAGCGCAGCGGTTCGCGATGCGGTCGAAGGTCGCATCGCCCAGTCGAGCAAGTATTGCCGTCGTCGTCGCCGAACTAACCGAACGCTGCAGCAGCCTCGCAGCGTCGCTCAGGCCGCAGCCTGGGTCGTCACCGGCAGGCGGTTGCCGATCCATTCGGCGATGCTGGCTGCCGCGTCGCGGCCTTCGGCCACCGCAGTCACCACCAGGTCGGCGCCGCGCACGGCGTCGCCGCCGGCGAACAGTTTCGGGTTGGTGGTCTGGTACGGCAGGCGGCCGCTGCCGTCGGGCTCGCTGCCGCCGGCGAGGATGCGGCCGTTGGCGGTGCCTTCCACGCCCTGCGCCGCCAGCCAGTCCGGCACGCTCGGCGAGAAGCCGAAGGCGATGATGACCACGTCCGCGTCCAGCAGCGATTCGCTGCCTTCCACCGGCACCGCGGCCTGGCGCCCGCGCGCATCCGGCTCGCCCAGACGGGTCTGCACCACGCGCACGCCGGCCAGGTTGCCGGCGGCATCGGCTTCCACCGCAAGCGGCTGGCGGTTGAACAGGAAGCGCACACCTTCCTCGCGCGCATTGGCCACCTCGCGCGCCGAGCCGGGCATGTTGGCCTCGTCGCGGCGGTAGGCGCAGGTGACCTTGGCCGCGCCCAGGCGGATCGCGCTGCGCACGCAGTCCATGCCGGTATCGCCGCCGCCGAGCACCACCACGCGCTTGCCGCTCAGGTCGGGCAGCGCGATCTTGTCTTCCCAGCCGGCGATCGGCCGGCCCCAGGGGTCGTTGCCGCCGACGATGCGGCTGTTCTGCACCAGGAACGGCAGCGCCGGCAGCACGCCGGGCAGGTCCTGGCCGGGCAGGCCGCCGTCGGTGTAGCGGTAGGCGCCGGTGCCCAGGAACACCGCGTCGTACTCCTCGAGCAACTGCTCCAGGCTCACGTCGCGGCCGATCTCCACGCCCAGGCGGAACTGCACGCCCATGCCTTCGAGCACTTCGCGGCGCTTGCCGATCACGCTCTTGTCCAGCTTGAAGCTGGGGATGCCGAACTGCAGCAGCCCGCCGATCTGCTCGTAGCGGTCGTACACCACCGCCTGGATGCCGGCGCGTGCCAGGCGGTCGGCGCAGCTCAGCCCGGCCGGGCCGGCGCCGATCACCGCCACGCGCTTGCCGGTGGGTTCCACCTGGCTAAGGTCCGGGCGCCAGCCGTTGTTGAGCGCGGTATCGACGATGTACTTCTCCACCGCGCCGATGGTGACCGCGCCGAATTCCTCCAGCGTGCAGCTGCCTTCGCACAGGCGGTCCTGCGGGCACACCCGGCCGCACACCTCCGGCAGCGGATTGGTGCTGTGGCACAGCGCGGCGGCCTCTTCGATACGGTTTTCCTGCACCAGCTGCAGCCACTGCGGGATGGCGTTGTGCACCGGGCACTTCCAGCTGCAGTACGGGTTGCCGCAATCCAGGCAGCGCCCGGCCTGGTACTGCGCGTCGGCCTTGTCGAACTTGCCGTACAGCTCGTTCCAGTCGCCGGAGGTGCGCAGTTCCACCGGAATGCGTTGCGGCATCTGCCGCGGCAGGTCGAGGAACTGGAAGGCGTGCTTGCGGCTCATAGGGCTGGGAATCGCGAATGGGGAATGGGGAATCGGAAAAGCGGGTCTGCGTGAGCGGAAGGGGAGCTGGCGAGCCGGGCTTTTACCATTCCCGATTCTCCATTCCCGATTCCCGGCGTGCCGCCATCAAGCGGCGCGCCTCAGCGACTCGGTCAACGACTCGATGCTCGCCGCCTTCGGTTTGACCAGCCAGAACTTGCCGACGTAGTCGCGGAATTCGTCGAGGATCTGCTGCGCCCAGATGCTGCCGGTCAGTTCGCGGTGGCGGCTGATCAGCTTGTGCAGGTGCTGGCGGTGGCTCTCGAAGCCTTCGGCGGAGATGCGGTGGATGTCGATCAGTTCGTGGTTGTAGCGGTCGACGAAGTCGCGGTCCACGTCGAGCACGTAGGCCAGGCCGCCGGTGAAGCCGGCGCCGAAGTTCAGGCCGACCTTGCCCAGCACCAGCACGATGCCGTCGGTCATGTACTCGCAGCAGTGGTCGCCGGCGCCCTCGATCACCGCCAGCGCGCCGGAGTTGCGCACGGCGAAGCGCTCGCCGGCGCGGCCGGCGGCGTACAGTTCGCCACCGGTGGCGCCGTACAGGCAGGTGTTGCCGATGATCGCGGTGCTGCGCGCCTCGAAACGCGCGCCGCGCGGCGGACGCACCACCAGGCGGCCGCCGGCCATGCCCTTGCCGACGTAGTCGTTCGCCTCGCCTTCCAGTTCCAGGTGCAGGCCGCCGGCGTTGAACGCGCCGAAGCTCTGCCCGGCCGAGCCGCGGAAGCGCAGGGTCAGCGGCGCATCGTCCATGCCATGGTTGCCGTGGACGCGGGCGATGGCGCCGGACAGGCGCGCGCCGATCGAACGGTCGGTGTTGTGGATCAGGAAGCGATGGTCGCCGCCGCGCTTGTGCGCAATGGCGTCGGCGAGCAGGCCGTCCATCTGCGTGGCCAGGCTGTCCGGCGATTCGTACAGGCGCTGCGCGGCGCAGTGGCCGCCATCGTGGCGCACGTCCTTGAGCAGCCGCGACAGGTCCACGCGCACGCCTTCGCGCGGGCAGATGTCCAGTTGCTGCAGCAGTTCGGTGCGGCCGACGATCTCGTCCAGCGAGCGCACGCCCAGGTACGACAGCCACTGCCGCACTTCCTCGGCCAGCAGCCGGAAGAAGTTCTCCACGCGCTCCGGCAGGCCGACGAAGTGGTTGGCGCGCAGGCGCTCGTCCTGGGTGGCCACGCCGGTGGCGCAGTTGTTGAGGTGGCAGATGCGCAGGTACTTGCAGCCGAGCACGATCATCGGCCCGGTGCCGAAGCCGAAGCTGTCCGCACCCAGGATCGCGGCCTTGACCACGTCCAGGCCGGTCTTCAGGCCGCCGTCGGTCTGCAGGATGGTGCGCGTGCGCAGGTCGTTGGCGACCAGCGCCTGGTGCGACTCGGCCACGCCCAGTTCCCACGGCACGCCGGCGTAGCGGATCGAGCTGACCGGGCTGGCGCCGGTGCCGCCGTCGTGGCCGGACACGGTGATCAGGTCGGCGCCGGCCTTGACCACGCCGGCGGCGATGGTGCCCACGCCGGCATGGCTGACCAGCTTCACCGACACCAGCGCGCCGGGATTGACCTGCTTGAGGTCGTAGATCAGCTGCGCCAGGTCTTCGATCGAGTAGATGTCGTGGTGCGGCGGCGGCGAGATCAGGCCGATGCCCGGCTTGGCGTAGCGCAGCCGCGCGATCAGTTCGTTGACCTTGTGCCCGGGCAGCTGGCCGCCTTCGCCGGGCTTGGCGCCCTGCGCGACCTTGATCTGGAGCACCTCGGCGTTGACCAGGTACTCGGGGGTGACGCCGAAGCGCCCGGAGGCCACCTGTTTGATCTTGGAGCGCTTCTCGGTGCCGTAGCGCGCCGGGTCTTCGCCGCCTTCGCCGGAATTGCTGCGCCCGCCGAGGCGGTTCATCGCGATCGCCAGCGCCTCGTGCGCCTCCGGCGACAGCGCGCCGAGGCTGATCGCGGCGGTGTCGAAGCGACGCAGCAGGTCCTCGGCCGGGGCGACCTCGTCCAGCGGCGTCGGCGTGGCCGCGCGCTTGAGCTGCAGCAGGTCGCGCAGGGCCGAGGCCGGGCGCCCGTGCACCGCGGCGGCGTAGGCGTCCCAGTCGGCCTGCAGGCCGCTGCGGGTGGCGCGCTGCAGGGTCAGCACCACGTCCGGGTTGTACATGTGGTACTCGCCGCCGTGCACGTACTTGAGCAGGCCGCCCACTTCCGGCTTGAGCAGGTCGTTCCAGGCGCGCGCGGTGAGCTGGCGCGCCTCGGTGTCCAGCCGCGCCAGGCCGACGCCGCCGATGCGCGCGGCGGTGTCCGGGAAGCACAGCGCCACCACGTCCGGATCCAGCCCGACGATCTCGAACAGCTGCGCGCCGCGGTAGCTGGCGATGGTGCAGATGCCCATCTTGGAGATGATCTTGGACAGGCCCTTGTAGATGCCCTTGCGGTACTTGCGTCCGATCTGGGTCTGCTCGCCGCCGCTCTTGAGCAGCAGGATGCCGCGCCGGCCCAGGTCGAACAGGGTCTGGTAGGCCAGGTACGGATACACCGCGGTGGCGCCGAAGCCGAGCAGGCAGGCCATGTGGTGCGGATCGCGCGCGGTGCCGGTCTCGATGATCAGGTTGACGTCGCAGCGCAGGCCCACCCGCGAGAGGTGGTGGTGCACCGCGCCGGTGGCCAGCAGCGCATGCGCCATCGGCCGCTCCGGCACCGGGTAGCGGTCGGTCAGCAGCAGCATGACCTTGCCGTCGCGCGCGGCCTGTTCGGCCTCGGCGCAGATGCGCTTGAGCCCGGCTTCCAGGCCTTCCTCGACGCTGTAGGACAGGTCGATCTGCGCATTGCGGGTCAAGTACTGCGGCATCTTCAGCAACTGCCGCAGCTTGCGCTGGCTGAGCACCGGCGAGTTGAGGATGACGTGGTTCACCGTCTCCGGGCCGGCATGGAAGATGTTGGTCTCCTTGCCGAGCTGAGTGGTCAGCGACATCACGCAGTCTTCCCGCAGCGGGTCGATCGGCGGGTTGGTGACCTGCGCGAAAGCCTGGCGGAAGTAGTCGTACAGCGGCCGGGTGTGGCGGCTGAGCACCGCCATCGGCGTGTCGTCGCCCATCGAGCCGGTGGCTTCCTGCTCGGTCTCGGCCAGCGGCCGCAGCACCTGCTCCACTTCCTCGGTGCTGAGCTGGAACAGCTTGTGGTAGCTGCGCAGGGTGCGCTCGTCGAACGGCTCCTCGACCAGCGAGGGGTCGATCAGTTCGGTCTGCAGGTAGGTCACGCCCTGCTGCAGCCATTGCTTGTACGGGGCGCGGCCGCGGTTGATGCGGTCGATGGCGTCCGAATCGAGCAGGTCGCCGCGCTTGAGGTCGATGGCCATCATCTCGCCGGGGCCGAGCTTGCCCTTGCGGGTGATGCGTTCGGCCGGCAGTTCCCACACGCCGGCTTCGGAGGCCACCAGGAAATGCCGGTCGGAGGTCAGCATCCAGCGCGCCGGGCGCAGGCCGTTGCGGTCGAGCATGCATGCGGCGTAGCGGCCGTCGCAGGCGACGATGCCGGCCGGGCCGTCCCACGGCTCGGTGTTGAGGCCGTAGAACTCGTAGAACGCGGCCAGGTCGGCGTCCTTGAACTCCAGCGACTGGGTGGCCGGCGGCACCAGGATGCGCAGCGCCTGCAGCAGGTCCATGCCGCCGGCGACCAGCAGCTCGAGCATGTTGTCCAGGCTCTGCGAATCGGAGCCATGCATCGAGATCACCGGGTCCAGCTCGGCGATGTCGAAACGCGGGGTCTTCCACACCTTGCTGCGCGCCTGCGCCCAGTGCCGGTTGCCCTCGATGGTGTTGATCTCGCCGTTGTGGGCGAGCAGGCGGAACGGATGCGCCAGCGGCCAGCGCGGCAGCGTGTTGGTGGAGAAGCGCTGGTGGAACACGATGGCGCTGGAGGCCAGGTCGTTGCGCTGCAGGTCCGGGTAGAAGGTGCTGAGCTTGTCCGGCAGCACCATGCCCTTGTAGCTGATGCCGTTGGGCGAGAGCGTGGTGACGTAGAAATCGGCGACCTCGCGCAGGCGCTGCTCGGCGCGGCGGCGCGCCAGGAACAGGGCCAGGGCGAATGCGTCTTCACTCTGATCGGCGCCGGCGTCGACGAACACCTGCTCGATGCGCGGCAGGGTGTCCTTGGCCAGTTGCCCGCACACCGCATCGTCGGTGGGGGTGAGGCGCCAGCCGCATGGCTGCACGTGGACGCGGCGCAGTTCTTCCTCCAGCACCTGGCGGCAGCGCGCGGCGGCGTCGGCATCGTCGCGCGGCAGGAACACGTTGCCGGCAGCGAAGCGCGCGCCGACCGCGATGCCGGCCTCGCGCGCGAGCGCGCGCAGGAACGGCTCGGGTTTGCGGATCAGCAGGCCGCAGCCGTCGCCGGTGAGGCCGTCGGCGGCGACACCGCCGCGGTGGGTCATGCGCGACAGGGCGGCGATGGCGGTATCCACCAGCGCCCGCGAAGGTTGGTCGTCGAGTTGCGCGACCATGCCGAAACCACAGGCATCGCGCTCGTCTTGGGGGTCGTAGAGCCCGTGGCGGTTGCGGGGGGCCATGTCTGCCTCTGAAAGCGATCCGAAGGAACGCGGCGACACTCGCCCCCGCTCTGTCCTGGAGCGCTTCTTGAGGTCACCGGAATCCCGACTAAAACATAGTTGGTGCGGTGCCGCAATACACCGTTACACCTGCAACTTCAGCGCTGGCGGCGGCGCTGTCGCCGCCGCCGCGCCAGGCGTCCTGGCGGCGCCCCAGCACCTGCCGTTGTGCGTCCCGGGACTGCGTCATTGCCCGGTCATGGACAGACGTCCACTCCCTCGCGCTTCCTTGCCCCGGGCACGCCCAAGGGCGGCGCGACCTGCCCGGGAATGGGGACAGGCCCTAGCCGCAGCGCACGCCGGTGATCTGGTTCTTCTCGTCGACCTCGATGTTGAGCCGTTCGCCGTTGAACTCCATGGTCACCGCCTGGTTCGGCTTGAGCACGCGCGCGGTCTTGGCGCCGGCATCGCTGCGCGCCTGGTCCAGCAGCGTCGGCGCGAAGGTCTGGCCGACCAGGCCCTGCGCCTGCGAGGCATCGCAGGTGCCCACCGGAGGGGCGTCCGGTGCGTTGGCCGGGTCCGGCGCGGCGGCCTGCTGCGCGGCGGCCTGGGCCTTGGCGCCCACCTGTTCCTGCTCGTCCGGCGGCGGCGCGCCGCAGGCGGCCAGGGCCAGCGCCAGGCAGGCCGTGCCGAGCAGGCCGGCACGCGTGGACGCACGGGAGGAAAGGAGGTTGCTCATCGGGGCTCCTATGGCTGGAGGGAAGAGGGGTGAAGCATAGAGCGTGTGATGCGCTTTGCGTCGCCGTCGTCTCGCCGGGCGACGGCAGGCGCCGGCGCAGCGCAGGTTCCGGTGGCGACAGGATCGGATACCGCGCGTTCGCCAGGCGTTAACCGGCACGCTGACACGCCTGGCGGGAATGGCTTGAGCCGCGACGCGTGACGTCCGATGCGAGCTGACCGCGTCAGGCGTCGGGACTGAAGTCCCTCCCACACGGACTGCAGCACTTCCGCAGCGGTGGACCGACATGCCGCAGGCGGCAATCGCTCACGCGGCCTAGCCGCGGCACTGCCGACAATCGATGCTCGTGGAACCGGCGGCGCGGGCCGCGGTTCCGGCTTCCGGAGGTCCGATGTCCAACGCGTCCCGTTCCACCGCCGCGGCCGAGGCGGCGCGTGCCCGCCAGTCCCGCCAGGCCGCCAGCAGCGCCGGCCTGGTCTATGTCAGCGATCAGGAGCCGGGCATCGTCCGCCGTCGCGCCGGCAAGGGCTTCGGTTACCGCCTGCCGGACGGCAGCGCGGTGCGCGATGCCGCCACCCTGCAGCGCATCCGCCAGCTGGCGATCCCGCCGGCCTACACCGAGGTGTGGATCTGCACGCGCGACAACGGCCACCTGCAGGCCACCGGCCGCGACGCGCGCCGGCGCAAGCAGTACCGCTACCACGCCGACTGGGCGCAGGTGCGCGGCGATGGCAAGTTCGAGCGCATCGTCGCTTTCGGCCAGGCCCTGCCGCGGCTGCGCCGGCGCCTGCGCCGCGACATGGCCCTGCCCGGCTACCCGCGCGACAAGGTGCTGGCGATGGTGGTGGCGCTGATGGCCGAGACCCTGGTGCGCGTGGGCAACGCCGAATACGCGCGCAGCAACCGCTCCTACGGCCTGACCACGCTGCGCAACCGCCACCTGGCGTTCGTGAAGGGCGGCCGTGCGCGGCTGCAGTTCCGCGGCAAGGGCGGCCAGGAGCACGACATCGAGGTCGACGACGTGCACCTGGTCAAGCTGATCCGTGGCTGCCAACAATTGCCGGGGCAGGCGCTGTTCCAGTACCGCGACGACGACGGCCAGCTGCAGCCGGTGGACTCCGGCGAGGTCAACGACTACCTGCGCGAGGCGATGGGCGAGAGCTTCACCGCCAAGGACTTCCGCACCTGGGGCGGCACCCGCGCCGCGCTGCAACGGCTGGCCGCGCTGCCGCTGCCCGACACCGGCGGCGAGCGCGCGCTGGCGCAGGCGCAGAACGCGGTGATCCGCGAGGTGGCCGAGGCGCTCGGCAATACCCCGGCGGTGTGCCGCAAGGCTTACATCGACCCGTGCGTGTTCGACGGTTGGCGCTGCGGCCGCCTGCACGGCCTGTGCGAGGGCGTGCGCGGCGAACGGCAGTGGGACCTGATCACGCTGAAGTACCTGGGGCGGGCACGCACCGCGGCACGCAAGGCGGCCAAGGCCGCCGGCCGCAGCTCGGCCAAGGCGCCGCCGCTGCGCAAGGGCGCGCGTGCTGCGCGCAAGGGCGC
>NZ_AQOK01000042.1:0-8799 GCF_000364645.1 Xanthomonas sp. SHU 308
TGGCGGGCGCCGGCTTGCGCGATGCCAGCCACTTCTGGAAGTCCTGCTTGCTCACCGCCTCGACCACGATCGGCATGAAGCCGTGGTCCTTGCCGCACAGTTCGGCGCACTGGCCGCGGTACACCCCGGGGGTGTCGATGCTGGTCCAGGCCTCGTTGATGATCCCGGGGATGGCGTCCTGCTTCCAGCCCAGCGCCGGCACCCACCAGGCGTGGATGACGTCGTCGGCGGTGATGACGAAGCGCACCTTGGTGTTCACCGGCAGCACCAGCCGGTTGTCCACGTCCAGCAGGTAGTGCGGGTCGTGCTCGACCGTCGGCACCGCGCCGCTCTGCCGCAGCCGGTCGGAACTGCGCGCCAGGCGGCTGGTGAACGAGACGTTCTCGCCCAGGTATTCGTAGCGCCACATCCACTGGTAGCCGGTGACCTTCACCGTCATCTCGGCATCGCGGGTGTCGTACATCGCGATCAGCTTGGCCGTGGCCGGCCAGGCCATCACGATCAGGATCAGCACCGGGATCACCGTCCACACGATCTCGGCCTTGGTGTTGTGGCTGAACTGCGCCGGCACCGCGCCCTTGGACTTGCGGAACTTGAAGATCGCATAGGCCATCGCGCCGAACACCAGCACGCCGATGACCACGCACACCCACAACGCGACCATGTGCGCGTCGTAGGCGTTGCGCGCGCTCTGGGTGACGCCCCTGCCCATGTTGAGCTGCCACGGCTTGGGATCGGCCGATTGCGCCCACGCCAGCGGTGCGGCCATCGCCGCCGCCAACGCCATCCCGCCCCTGACCGCCTGTTGCACCCACCCGCCGCGTTGCTTCATTGCCTAGACCCCTTGGAGCGTCATCGGTTGCGGCCGGTCACGGCCGCGAGCAAGCCTTCCAGGGTCTGCGCCAGTTGCCGGCGTTCGTCGGGGCCGAGGAATTCGCCGACCCTGACCTGCTTGCCGCTGGATGCCAGCACCACCCTGTCGTCGCCTTCGATCCGCAACCGCACCCAATGCGGGTGGGCGCGGAACGCCGGCGTTCCTGCATTCGGACGGGTCACTTCCACGCAGGCCGGACCCACCCGGATATCCTCTTCGCGCTCGCCGCCGCGCCACGACCAATGCAGCGCGAGCGCCACCACGATGCTGTGCAACAGGGCGAACGCAGGCGCGAACACATTGCCGGCGAGCCACCCCAGCCCGGCCACGGCCCACATCGCCCCGGCCAGTGCGACGAACAACAGAACGAATTGCCGGGCATTCAACGCCCGCGGCGGTCGCAGCCGCAGCTGCGTACCCGACCCCTCCGGAGAAAACGGAAACATTTCGATCATGTCGAACCGCCGCTTCCGAACCGCTCGTGCCCGAGCCGCGAGCACGCCTGGATGGTAGCCCCCGGCCTGCGCGGCGGCAAGCGCGCGTTCACCACAAAAAATGCTGTAGCGCAACAAGATGTGCGTTCAGCCTGGACGCGTCCGCCATCGCCGTGGCGATGCCGGCAACCCCCTGCGCGTGCAGGCGCTGACATAAAATAGCGGGCTCTGTCCCTGGCCTTTCCCGCATGAACGCTCTGCCTGGCGCCGGCTCTGTCCCGGCGATGCCGTCCGCGTCTCCTTCGCCCTTGCTGTCCCCCGAACTCCCGCCCGCGCCGCAGGCCCTGCGCGCGGCGATCACCGCCGCCTGGCTCAAGGACGAAGCCGAACACGTACGCGAACTGCTCGAGCAGGCGCGCCTGCCCGCGGCCGACCAGGCCAGGGTGCAGGCGCTGGCCGCCGACCTGGTCACCCGGGTGCGCGCCCGCGCCCAGGACCAGGGCGCGATCGAGGCCTTCATGCGCCAGTACGACCTCGGCAGCGAGGAAGGCGTGCTGCTGATGTGCGTGGCCGAAGCGCTGCTGCGCATCCCCGACCAGGACACCGCCGACAAGCTGATCCGCGACAAGCTCGGCGATGCGGACTGGAAGAAGCACATGGGCGAGAGCGACTCGATCCTGGTCAATGCCTCGACCTGGGGCCTGATGCTCACCGGCAAGCTGGTGCAGATCAACGACCTCACCCGCGCCGACGTGTCCGGCGCGTTCAAGCGCCTGATCGGCCGCGTCGGCGAGCCGGTGATCCGCCTGGCGGTGCGCCAGGCGATGAAGATCATGGGCCATCAGTTCGTGATGGGCCGGACCATCGGCGAGGCGCTGACCCGCTCGAAGAAGGGCGACAACGCCCACTACCGCTACTCGTTCGACATGCTCGGCGAAGGCGCGCTGACCATGAAGGACGCGCAGCGCTACCTCGATGCCTACCGCCAGGCGATCCACGCCATCGGCAAGCACTTCGCCGCGCAGCGCCAGCAGGGCGGCGGCAAGGACGCGGTGTTCGCCGCGCCCAGCATCTCGATCAAGCTCTCGGCGCTGTATCCGCGCTACGAGCACGCCAAGCGCGCGCGGGTGATGGCCGAACTGGTGCCCGGCGTGCTGGAACTGGCGCAACTGGCCAAGTCCTATGGCATCGGCTACACGGTCGACGCCGAAGAAGCCGACCGCCTGGAACTGTCGCTGGACATCATCGAGGCCACCTTCTCCGATCCGTCGCTGGACGGCTGGGAAGGCTATGGCCTGGCGGTGCAGGCGTACCAGAAGCGCACCCCGTACACGATCGATTTCCTCGCCGACCTGGCGCGCCGCGTCGGCCGCCGCATCCCGGTGCGCCTGGTCAAGGGCGCCTACTGGGACGCGGAGATCAAGCGCGCGCAGGTCGAGGGTCACCCGGGCTATCCGGTGTTCACCCGCAAGCAGAACACCGACGTGTCCTACCTGGCCTGCGCCAAGCGCCTGTTCGCGCACAGCGACGCGCTGTATCCGATGTTCGCCACCCACAATGCGCAGACCATCGCCGCGGTGCGCGCCATCGCCGGCGGCCGCGACTACGAGCACCAGAAGCTGCACGGCATGGGCGACGACCTCTACGCCGAGGTGATCCCCGCCGACCGCCTCGGTGTGCCCTGCCGCGTGTACGCGCCGGTGGGCTCGCACGAGGACCTGCTGCCGTACCTGGTGCGGCGCCTGCTGGAGAACGGCGCCAACTCCAGCTTCGTCAACCGCATCACCGACGAAGACGTGGCCATCGAAGACCTGATCCGCGATCCGGTCGAGGCCGTGTCCGCGTTCGCCTCCATCCCGCATCCGAAGATTCCGCTGCCGGTCGATCTGCTGCGCAGCCAGAACCACAACAGGAAGAACTCCATGGGCGCCAACCTCGCCAACGACAACGATCTGCGCGCGCTGGCCGACCAGCTCAACACCGCGCTCAAGCCCTGGCAGGCCGCGCCGCTGGTGCCCGGCGCGGTGATCGCCGGCGACGCCCTGGCGGTCGCCAACCCGGCCGACCATCGCCAGATCGTCGGCCACTGGAAGCCGGCCGATGCCGCCACCGTGGAGAAGGCGCTGAGCAACGCCGCGGCCGCCTATCCGGCCTGGAACCGCACCCCGGCCGCCAGCCGCGCCACCATCCTCGAACACGCCGCCGACCTGCTGGAAGCGCGCATGCCCGAGTTCATGGCGCTGTGCGTCAAGGAAGCCGGCAAGACCCTGCCCGACGGCGTCGCCGAAGTGCGCGAGGCGGTGGATTTCCTGCGCTACTACGCCGGCCAGGCGCGCGCGCAGTTCGGTGCGCCCGAGCGCCTGCCCGGGCCGACCGGCGAATCCAACGAACTGCAGCTGCACGGCCGCGGCGTGTTCGTGTGCATCAGTCCGTGGAATTTCCCGCTGGCCATCTTCCTCGGCCAGGTCGCCGCGGCGCTGGCCGCCGGCAACAGCGTCATCGCCAAGCCGGCCGAGCAGACCAACCTGGTCGGCCATGCCGCGGTGAAGCTGCTGCACGAAGCCGGCGTGCCGGAGGCGGTGGTGCAGTTCCTGCCCGGCGACGGCGCCACCGTCGGCGCCGCGCTGACCCGCGATCCGCGCGTGGCCGGCGTCGCCTTCACCGGCTCCACCGAGACCGCCCGCGCGATCAACCGTGCGCTGGCCGCGCGCGATGCCGCCATCGGCGTGCTGATCGCCGAGACCGGCGGCCAGAACGCCTTCATCGCCGACTCCTCGTCGCTGCCGGAAGCGGTGGTCAAGGACGCGATCTCCAGCGCCTTCATCTCCGCCGGCCAGCGCTGCTCGGCCGCGCGCGTGCTGTTCGTGCAGGACGACATCGCCGACAAGGTGATGACCATGCTGGCCGGCGCCATGACCGAGCTGAAGGTCGGCGACCCCGGCCTGCTGTCCACCGACGTCGGCCCGGTGATCGATGCCGATGCGCTGCAGATCCTCACCGATCACGCCGCACGCATGGACCGCGAAGCGCGCGCGATCGCCGTGGCCGCCACCGACGCCGCTACCGCGCACGGCAGCTTCTTCGCCCCGCGCGCCTACGAGCTGCAGTCGCTGGCGCAGTTGCAGCGCGAGATCTTCGGCCCGGTGCTGCACGTGATCCGCTGGAAGGCCGACCAGCTCGACGCGGTGATCGACCAGATCAACGCCACCGGCTACGGCCTGACCCTGGGCGTGCATTCGCGCATCGACGAGACCATCGAGCGCATCGCCTCGCGCGTGGCGGTGGGCAACGTCTACGTCAACCGCAACCAGATCGGCGCGGTGGTCGGCGTGCAGCCGTTCGGCGGCCAGGGCCTGTCCGGCACCGGCCCCAAGGCCGGCGGCCCGCACTACCTGCTGCGCTTCGCCACCGAGAAGGTGGTGACGGTCAACACCACCGCCGCCGGCGGCAACGCCTCGCTGCTGACCCTGGGCGACTGAGCGGCCCGCTTCGGCGCAGCGTTCCGCCCGGAACGTGCGTTGAGCGCAGCCTGCCGCAGCGCGCGCCATGCGCTGCGGACAGGCATAAAAAAAGCCCCGCCGAAGCGGGGCTTTTTCGTGGAACTGCGAAGCGCCTGCGATCAGAACTTGTAGTTGACCGAGGCCGCCAGCACGTTGCCGCTCACGTCGTAGTCGCCGACCAGGCGGTTGCCGGTGGCGCTGGTGGTGGCGATGCTCGGGTCGTTGGTGAACAGGTGGGTGTAGCCGAAGCTGTACTCGGTCTGCTCGGACGGCTTCCAGGTCAGACCCAGCGAGACCCACTTGCGGCTCGCGTCCGGCACGCGCACGTCGCGGTGCTGGTCGGTGGTCGGGGTCTGGTCGTAGGCCAGGCCGCCACGCAGGGTCAGCGTGTCACTCATGCGGTAGTCGGCGCCCAGCGACACGAAGGTGGTGTCGCGGTACGAGAAGTCCAGCACGCTGTCGGGCTGGTTGGAGGCGAAGTCGACGGTGACCTTGTCGAACTTGCTCCAGGCGGTGCGGGTGACGTCGGCCATCACCGTCCACTGCTCGTTGATGTCGTGGGTGAAGCTGGCGGTGGCGCTGGCCGGCAGCTTGACCGTGGCGCGGCCCTTGGTGTCGACGAAGGTGCCCGGCGCGGCGAAGGCCAACACGGTGGCGGCATTGCCCGGCACGGTGAAGTCGGCGTCGCCGTCGGTGATCTTGTGCTCGACCTGCGAGCGGTAGCTGAAGCCGATGTGGGTGTGCTCGTCGACGCTGAACAGGCCGCCCAGGGTGAAGCCGACCGCGGTGTTGTCGCCCTTGATGCGCGAGAAACCGTCGGCGCTGCCCGGCGCGAAGCCCGGCACGCGGCGCGAGGCCAGGACGGTGCCGAAGTCGATGGCGTTGGTCAGTTCGATGTTCAGGCGCTCGGCGAACACGGACGCGCCGAAGGACACGTACGGGTTGACGTCGTAGGAGAAGGCGAAGTTCAGGTCGATCGCCTGCAGCTCGGTCTTCACGCCGTTGTAGCGGCCGACCCAGTCGCGGTCGTATTCGGTCTTGAAGCCGAACGGCACGGTCAGCGAGGTGCCGAAGTGCATGTTGTTGTTTTCGCCGAACGGCATGTGGAAGTACGCGGCCGGAACCGGCGCGATCATGCCGGCGTCGCCGCCACGGCCGCCGGAGATCGGCTGGCCATTGGCGTAGGTGCCGCCGTTGCCCTGGTACTTGGCCGAGAACTGGATGGCGCTGACGTCGGCCTGGAACACCTTGCCGTCGAGCTGGCGCATGCCGGCCGGGTTCACGGCGATGATCGAGGCATCGCCGGGGGCGCTACCGGAGCCGGCGAAGGCGCGGCCCAGACCCTTGGCGCTGTTCTCCTTGAGCTGGAACGCGGCGCCGTGCGCCTGGCCCATGGCCAGCGCGCCGACGATGCCGACGGCCAGAGCGGTGAAACGGACGAACTGGGTTGCGTTTTGCATGGCTAGCTTTCTCCGGAAGACGAGTGTCTGTGTTCGCGCCTGCGCCTTCCCGGGCCGGAATGGTCCAGGAATGCGCGCCGGAGTCCCCTCCCGACATACGACGCCGTATGCGAGTATACCCCGCACCGTTAACTAAACAATAACGACATGATGCGTTCAGCTTCGTGTGGAGTCGGCGTGCGTTCAGCCGGATGAAGTCGTTATCGTGGCGTCCCTGGCGGTCTCCGGCTCCCCGTTCCCTCGCATGTTCGTTTCCATCCCCTCCCGCGAACGCACCACGCTGCGCTGGGCCACGCCGTTGTTGTTCGCGGCGATGTGGCTGGCCTTCCTGTGGTCGATCAGCCGCCCCGACGAGGCGCGCGCGACCCTGTGGCTGGACTGGGGCGCGCTCTCGGCCGGGGTGGGCAGCCCGCGCGACTGGCTGGCCACGGTGCAGGACGGCAGCGTGCTGCGCCTGTTCACCGCGCTGTTCCTGCACGCCGACTGGTCGCACCTGCTCGGCAACCTGGTGTTCCTGCTGATCTTCGGCCTGCCCGCCGAACGCGTGCTGGGGCCGTGGCGGTTCCTGCTGCTGTTCCTGGGCGGCGGGGCGATTTCCAACCTGGCCGCGGTGTTCGCGGTCGGCACCCCGGACCGGGTGATCATCGGCGCCAGCGGCGCGGTCTCGGCGCTGATCGGCACCTACCTGGCGCTGTTCCCGCGGGCCAAGCTCGGCGTGGTGCTGCCGCTGGGGCTGTTCCTGGAATTCGTGCGCGCCCCGGCCTCGCTGCTGATCGGCACCTGGGCGGCGCTGCAGGTGGTGTTCGCCTACATCGGCCCGGCCTTCGGCATGGTGGCGTGGTCGGCGCACCTGGCCGGCTTCGCCTTCGGCATGGTCTACGGGCTGTACGTGCGCGCGGCGATCGCGCGGCGGCTGCGCAAGCGCAAGGGCTTCTGAGCCGCCTGCGGCAACGGCGCCCGTATACTGCGCGCATGTTCAAGCATCTGTACAAAGTGACCTTCCTCAACCACGGCAAGGTCTACGAGCTGTATTGCCAGCACGTCGGCAGCAGCCACCTGTGGGGCTTCACCGAGATCGGCACGCTGGTGTTCGACGTGCACGACGGGCTGGTGATCGACCCCACCGAGGAACGCCTGCGCGAGGAGTTCGGCGACACCAAGACGCTGCATCTGCCGATGCAGAGCATCGTGCGCATCGAGGAAGTGGAGAAGAAGGGCCAATCGACGATCCGCGACGCGGCCACCGGCGAGAAGGTGGTCACGCCGTTCCCGATGCCCGGCAAGCCACGCTGAGCCGATGCGCATCCTGATCGCCGACGACTATCAGGATGCGGTGCGCCACCTGCCCTGCTTCGCGCGGCTGCAGGCGCACAACGTGCGGGTGCTGACCGCGCTGGCGCCCGACCGCGAGACCTTCGTTCGGCACGCCGCCGAGGCCGAGGCGCTGGTGCTGATCCGCGAGCGCACCCGCATCGACGCCGCCCTGCTGGCGCGACTGCCGAAGCTGCGCCTGATCAGCCAGACCGGGCGGATCGGCGAACACATCGACCTGGCCGCCTGCACCGCGCGCGGTGTGGCCGTGGCCGAAGGCGTCGGCGCGCCGGTGGCACCGGCAGAACTGACCTGGGCGCTGCTGATGGCCGCCAGCCGGCGCCTGCCCGCCTACCGCGATGCGCTGCTGGCCGGACACTGGCAGGCCACCGGCGATGCGCAGCTGGGCCGCAGCCTGGACGGGCTGACCCTGGGCATCTGGAGCTACGGCAAGATCGGCCGCCGCGTCGCCGCCTACGGCCGTGGCTTCGGCATGCGCGTGCAGGTATGGGGGAGCGAGGACAGTTGTGCGCAGGCGCGCGCCGACGGCTTTGCGGTCGCCGCCAGCCGCGAGGCGTTGTTCGCCGAGAGCGATGTGCTGACGCTGCATCGCCGCCTGGTCGCGGCCACCCGCCACCAGATCGGACTGGACGACCTGCTGCGGATGAAATCGGACGCGCTGCTGGTCAACACCAGCCGCGCCGAACTCATCGCGCCCGGCGCGCTGCTGGCCGCGCTGGACGCCGGCCGTCCTGGACAGGCGGCGCTGGACGTTTTCGAGCAGGAACCGGTGCTGGATCCGCAGCATCCGCTGCTGCGGCATCCGCGGGTGCTGGCGACGCCGCACCTGGGCTATGTCGAACAGGGCAGCTACGACCTGTATTTCGGCGCTGCCTTCGACAACGTGCTGGCCTTCGCCGCCGATGCGCCGCAGCGGCTGGCCAATCCAGAGGTCCTCAGCATCGCCGACTGAGCGGCTGGCCACCGCCGCCGCGCAGCGGCCACGCCGCGCGCGATGGCGAGGCGGGCCGCCGTGGGCTCAGGTACCGGAGGCCGGCGCAGGCTCGGTCTTGTCGGAGCCGGTCTTGTCGGACTCGGTCTTGGCAGGCTCGGGCTTGGTCGGTTCCGCCGCCGGCTGCTTCGCCGGGGCGGCCTTCGGCGCCGCGCCCGCAGGCTTGTGCGCCGGCTTGGCCTTGCCCTTGCCGGCCGGTGCCGCCGCG